>JAERSX010000364.1 GCA_016845285.1 Deltaproteobacteria bacterium
ACCTGCACAGCCGGCTGCTCGAGCGCGCGGCCAAGATGGCCGATCGCGATGGTGGCGGCAGCCTCACGGCCCTGCCCATCATCGAGACCCAGGCCGGCGACGTCTCGGCCTACATCCCCACCAACGTGATCTCCATCACCGACGGCCAGATCTTCCTGGAGGGTGACCTGTTCAACCAGGGTGTCCGCCCGGCGGTCAACGTGGGTATCTCGGTGTCTCGCGTCGGTGGCTCGGCCCAGATCAAGGCCATGAAGGAAGTCGCTGGCACCATGCGCCTGACGCTTGCCCAGTACCGCGAGCTCCAGGCCTTCGCCCAGTTCGGCTCCGACCTCGACGCCGCCACTCAGCAGCAGCTGACCCGCGGCGCTCGCATGGTCGAGATCCTCAAGCAGGGCCAGTACCAGCCGCTGCCCGTCGAGATGCAGATCGTGCACGTTCTCGCCGGCGACTGCGGATCCTGCGACGACATCGAGCCGGAGAACGTGCCAGCCTTCATCAAGGACCTCGGCAGTCACTTCACGGCCAACCACGCCGACCTGATGGCGGAGATCATCGAGAAGGGCACCTTCAAGAAGTCCGACCTCAAGGATCGCATCTACGCCGCCATCCGCGCCTACCGCTCTTCCTGGTCGGTCTAGACCGACCGGTTCAAGGAGCCCATGAATGGCTTCCCTCAGTGACATCCGGCGCCGCATCGGCTCGGTCAAGAACACGCGACAGATCACCCGCGCCATGAAGCTCGTGGCCGGTGCGAAGCTGAAGCGTGCGACCGATGCCGCTCTGGCCGCCAAGCCCTACCAGGAAGCGCTGAGCACCGTGCTCGAGCGTGTGGTCCAGAGCGCGGGCGACGTCAGTCATCCGCTGCTCGAGGTGCCCAAGAACGACACCGACGTGCTCGTGGTCCTCATGACCTCCGATCGCGGTCTGTGCGGCGGCTTCAACGGTCAGCTCAACCGGGCCACCTTGGTGAAGATCAAGGAGCTGGAGGCGGCGGGCAAGAAGGTCACCGTGCTCGGCTACGGCAAGAAGGGCCCCGCGTTCCTGAAGTCGCGCGCCGTGACCATGCTCGACCCGGTCATCGACCTCAACCCCGCCGAATACGGCGACCTCGCCGATGCCCTCGCCAACCGACTCGTCGAGATGATGGGAGAGGACGCCTTCAGCGCCTGCTACCTCGCCTTCAACGAGTACAAGTCGGTCATGAATCAGGTGCCGCAGTTCCGGCAGATCCTGCCCATGAAGCTCGAGGTCGAGGACAACACCGAGGGCACCGCGAGCGGCGGCTACAGCTACGAACCTTCGGGCAACGAGATCCTGGGCGACCTGCTGCCCAAGGCGCTCCGTACCCGGCTGCTTCAGGCCTTCCTCGAGTCGCAGGCGGGCGAGCAAGCCTCGCGTATGACCGCCATGGACAGCGCGACCCGCAACGCATCCGAGCTGATCGACGACCTGACCCTGGTCTACAACCGGGCCCGTCAGGCTGCGATCACCAAGGAACTCATCGAGATCGTCAGCGG
The DNA here is from genome assembly GCA_016845285.1 of Deltaproteobacteria bacterium. Classification (GTDB taxonomy): domain Bacteria; phylum Myxococcota_A; class UBA796; order UBA796; family UBA2385; genus BH17. The sequence continues at coordinate 1,518 of JAERSX010000364.1, forward strand.
CGCAGAGGCCCTCTAGGCCCAGCCGCGTCCCCTTTTTCAGCACTTCCAGTCTTCAGTCTTCAAGCCCCTCTCAGGAGAAGCCATGCCCACCGCAGAAGCTTCCGGCAAAGTCATCCAGGTCATGGGCCCCGTCGTCGACGTGGAGTTCGCCCCCGGCCAGCTCCCCGCCATCTACTCGGCGCTCACTCTGTCGAACGGCTTCATCAGCGATGCCGAAGACAACCTGGTCCTCGAGGTTGCTCAGCACCTCGGCGAGAACACCGTCCGCACCATCGCCATGGACACCACCGACGGCCTGAGCCGCGGCCAGGCGGTCAAGGACACCGGCTCGCCCATCATGATGCCCGTCGGCAAGAACGTCCTCGGCCGCATCATGAACGTCGTCGGCGAGCCCGTCGATGAGCTCGGCCCCGTCGAGTCCGACATCTTCCGCCCCATCCACCGGGCGCCCCCGAGCTTCACCGACCAGTCGACGGCCGTCGAGATGTTCGAGACCGGCATCAAGGTCATCGACCTGCTGGCCCCCTACAGCCGCGGTGGAAAGATCGGCCTCTTCGGCGGTGCCGGCGTCGGCAAGACCGTGCTCATCATGGAGCTCATCAACAACGTCGGCCTCAAGCACGGTGGCTTCTCCGTGTTCGCCGGTGTCGGCGAGCGCACCCGCGAGGGCAACGACCTCTGGTTCGAGATGATGGAGTCCGGTGTCATCAACGCCGAGAAGGACGGCCACGACGTGAAGATGGGCCCCACCGGCCTGCCGATCATCACGCCGGAAGGCAGCCGCGTGGCCCTGGTCTACGGCCAGATGAACGAGCCCCCCGGTGCCCGCGCCCGCGTCGCACTCTCGGCGCTCACCGTCGCCGAGTACTTCCGCGACGAAGAGGGCCAGGACGTGCTCCTCTTCATCGACAACATCTTCCGCTTCACCCAGGCGGGCTCCGAGGTCTCGGCTCTGCTGGGCCGGATCCCCTCTGCTGTCGGCTACCAGCCCACGCTGGGCACGGAGATGGGCATCCTCCAGGAGCGCATCACCACCACCTCGAAGGGCTCGGTCACCTCGATTCAGGCGGTCTACGTGCCTGCGGATGACCTCACCGATCCAGCGCCCGCGACCACCTTCGCTCACCTCGATGCCACCACGGTGCTCAACCGGAAGATCTCCGAGGCCGGCATCTACCCTGCCGTCGATCCGCTGGACTCCAGCAGCCGGATCCTCGAGCCCGGTGTGGTGGGCGAAGAGCACTACGCCACCGCGCGTGCCGTGCAGCAGATCCTCCAGAAGTACAAGGACCTGCAGGACATCATCGCCATCCTCGGCATGGACGAGCTCAGCGAGGCCGACAAGCTCACCGTCGACCGGGCGCGCCGCCTGGCCAAGTACCTGAGCCAGCCCTTCTTCGTGGCCACCCAGTTCACGGGCATGGAAGGCAAGTACGTGCCCAAGGACGAGACGGTCGAGGCCGCCAAGCAGATCCTGAACGGCGACCACGACGAGCTGCCCGAGAACGCCTTCTACATGGTCGGCAACATCGACGAGGTCGTGGCCAAGGCCAAGGCGCTCGCCGAAGGAGCCTGAGAAATGGCACTGCGCGTCGAGATCGTCACCCCCACGCAGATCGCGTTCACCGGCGAGGCTGATCAGGTGCAGGCACCGGGTCAGCTCGGTGAGTTCGGCGTGCTGCCCAAGCACGAGCTCATGGTGGCCCTGACTCAGCCCGGCATCGTGACCTTGCACACGGGCGGCAGCCAGCAGGCCTTCAAGGTCGGCACTGGCTTCGCAGAGGTGGGGGGCGACCACGTCACCCTGCTCGTGGACTCGTGTGAGGCGACGTCGGTTCACTGAGTGTGAGCCTGTCGGCCACGTTCAGGTCTTCGACCAGAGCCGCGGGGTTGGGTCCTCTCTGGATCCTGCTCGGCGGCTTTGTCGCGTGTGGTGCGGAGCCAGACCCTTGTCTTGAACCCCAGTGTCGCGCAGAGCGCATCCTCGACGACTACGAGGTCGATCCGGACGCGGCCACCCGGGCGCTGGAAGCCCTCGAGGACCCGGTGATCCAGGGGGCGACCGCTGTGGCCCTGATGGAGCGATACCCGGGGCGCACACGCGAGGTCTGCGCGGTGGTGCGGGAGCCCACGACCCGGGCGTTCTGTGCACGGAGCGCCAAGCGGCCCCATCTCTGGACGAAGTCGAAGGCGGCCGCCTCCGGTGCCCGGTCGGCTCCAGGCCCGCTGGAGGCGCGCCTCACGCTCCCGGTGGACGCGGCCTCGCGGTTCTCGGACGGCGTGGCCGCCACGCCCGATGCCCTGGGCTGTGCCATCGAGCCCCTCGACGTGGCGTGTGTGTCGGCGGCCGCCGAGGCGCTGGTCGCAGATGACGTC
>JAERSX010000365.1 GCA_016845285.1 Deltaproteobacteria bacterium
GCCGAGGCCCTGCCCGAGGTGGATGCGCTCATGCCCATCTCTGCGGTGGTGGACGGAGAGCTGCAGCAGGACGACCGACCCTCCGACAATTCCGGCTTCACGGCCGAGGCCCTGGCCACCGTGACACAGCCCGTGCTGCTGCTCGGCGGAACGGAGGACGAGGTGGTGCCCGTGGAGAACAATGCCCTGGCCTACGACGACCTCACGGCGGCAGCTTCGGTCGTCCGAGTCGACGTGATCGGCGCCAACCACACCCACTTCGCCAACGTGTGCGACATCGGCGAGCTGCTCCTGGAGCTCGGGGTGGCCATCGATGACTGGGAGGCACTGGGCGCAGGGGCCCTCGTCGAGCCGTACACCGACACCTGCACCGGAGATGCCTTCCCCATCGAAGAAGCCACCCGGCTGCAGAACCTGTATGCCGTCGCGTTCTTCCGACAGCAGCTCATGGACGAGGCCGACTACGGCTGGTGGCTCACACCCGAGGCAGCCGAGGCCGAAGCGGCCATCAACCTCTGGGCCAGGTGACCCACGATCCGGCACGCCGCAGGATCCTGCTGGAGACCTCGATGGGCCTCACCCCCCAATCGGCCTAGGGCAAGGTGATGAGGAAGGTGCCCAGGCACATCTCGTCTCCGGTGCCATCCCCCCAGTAGATGTCCTCGTCGGTGGGGTTGTCCCAGGTGCACTCCAGGCTGATGGCGTCGCCGTCTTCGATGAGCTTCGGTTCCTCGAAGCGGTAGGACCGCTGCCAGCTGAAGTCCCAGTCATCGATCTGGAGCATGCAGTCTTCGGATCCATCCGCGCGGTCGATGGCCAGCCGGGCGTTCTTTCCGAGCTCGTGCATGTGGAGGTTCGAGGTCCAGAGCAAGTAGTCGCCGCCCGGTGCGAAGCTGAAGCCGTGGCTGATGTCCTCGGTCTGGGCGGGGAGCTCCATGAGGGTGCTGCTCAACCAGGCGGGGTTGGCCCAGGGCTGGATCTGGCCGGGATGGTCCACAGCGTCGTCGACCATGACTCGAATGCTCGACTGATCGGGCTGGGGACCGGCGTTCTCTACGTTGTAGTGCATCTGCACGATGACCACGCTGTCTTCCTCGACGTGGATGCCGGTGCCCTCGGGGAAGTCCCCCGAGATGCCGCCCGGCGCCCATCCGCCGAGCCAGTCGGCCTGATCGTTGTCGACGATGCCAGGGCCCCCGAAGCAAGAGTAGCCCTCGCCCTCGTCGGCCTCGTCCAGGCTCCGGTAGGACTCGGCGAGGCCGGGCGGAGACACGTAGACCACCACGTGGTGCACGACATCCTTGTTGCCGATGTCGACCTCGTAGCCGGTGAGGTAGGTGGAACCGGCAGGCCAGTCGAACAGGAAGCAGCGATAGTCGTCGGGCTCGGCCTCGGGCAGGTAGGCTGCGGTCATCTCGAGGGTGTGATCGATGCGGGAGAGACCGCCCATGGGCACACCGCTCTCGAGGCCCCCGGGGCTCGTGGCCGGGTCGCCCTCGGGAGCACCGGCCTCAGCCCAGTCCACCACTGTCTGGACAGCGTCCTCGTCGACGGAGATGTCGCCCTCGTAGGTGGTGCAGTCCGAGGCCGCCGTCCAGGGAGGCATGGAGCCGTCGGACATGGCCGCCGCCACGAGCTCCTTGACGCCCGAGACCTCCTCATAAGAAGTGAGCGGCAGGAAGCTCGCGTAGCTGCCCGGCTGGTGGCAGCCAGCGCAGCTCTTGGCGACGATGGGCTCCACGTCCGCGTACCAGGTGGGCGTCCCCTCGGCGGCAGCGACCGCCCCGTCTTCCTCGTCCACGCAGGCCGCGGCGGACACGGACGCAAGGGATGCGAGCAGAACCGAAGCGACGGACCAGGGGCGGGACATGACTCACCAGAGCTGAAATGTAGCCAGAGTGTATACGCTATCGAAGGCCATCACGGCACCGCCACCAGACCCTCACGAACTGGAGTTCCTGCCGGATCCTCCCATCCGGGCCACGACCCACCCCCGTGAGGGCGCCCCGCGTTAGCCGTCACGCCGGCCCGGCCGACACCCTCCGGGCCCGAGGAGCAACCCGTGGGCGTGACCATCGAGACCCTCCAGGCCGGTGACGGCGAGACCTTCCCCCAGAAGGGCCAGACCGTCTTCGTGCACTACACCGGCACCCTGACGGACGGCACCAAGTTCGACAGCTCCCGCGATCGCGGCCAGCCCTTCAGCTTCACGTTGGGCATGGGCCAGGTCATTCGCGGCTGGGACGAGGGCGTGGCCCAACTCAGCCTCGGCCAACGCGCCAACCTGACCTGTACCCACGACTACGCCTACGGCGACCGTGGCTACCCCGGGGTCATTCCACCTCGGGCCACGCTCATCTTCGACGTCGAGCTCCTCGAGATCCGCTGATCGGAGCACCCCATGCTCGTCCTGCCCGGGGCCCCGGCGCGGTCTCCCTTTCGCCTCGCACGCATTCTCGAGCAGGCCCAGGCCCTCGCGCCAGGACTGAGCGGACTCGCGGCCTCGAGCGTGCACCTGGTCCAGGTACACCGTGCGCTCGAGCCCGCTGAGCGGGACACGCTGGCGGCGCTGCTCGACTACGAGGCCGCGCCGTCCGCCGCCGAGCTGCCGCGCATCGACCTGCTGGTGATCCCTCGCCCTGGCACCATCTCCCCCTGGTCCAGCAAGGCCACCGACATTGCGCACAGCTGCGGCCTCGACGCGGTGGTGCGCGTGGAACGCGCCTGTGCCTGGACGCTCTCCGGTCGTCTCTCGTCCGACGAGATCGATGCGATCGCGCTGCTGGTACACGACCGCATGACGGAGGCGGTGCTCACAGAGGTCGCCGCAGCCGAGGCTCTGTTCGCCACAGAGTCCCCCCGATCCCTGCGGCGAGTGCCCGTCTCCACCGAGGGCCGAGCCGCTCTCGAGGCGGCGGATGTCGAGTTCGGCCTGGCCTTGGCGCCCGACGAGATCGACTACTTGCTGGCGGCCTTCGAGGCCGAAGGACGTGACCCGAGCGACGTCGAGCTCATGATGTTCGCCCAGGCCAACAGCGAGCACTGCCGCCACAAGATCTTCAACGCCCGCTGGACCATCGACGGCCAGGACATGCCGGACTCGCTGTTCGGGATGATCCGCAACACCCACGCCTGCAACCCCAACCGCACCCTGTCCGCCTACAAGGACAACGCTGCGGTCATGGCCGGGCCGGAGGCAGCACGCTTCTTCCCCGATGTCGAAGACGGCATCTACCGACCACACCCAGAGCGCACCCACGTGCTCATGAAGGTGGAGACCCACAACCACCCAACCGGCATCTCGCCACACCCCGGCGCCGCGACAGGCTCGGGGGGTGAGATCCGAGACGAAGGAGCCACGGGGCGTGGCGGCAAGCCCAAGGCTGGACTCACTGGATTCTGTGTGAGTGATCTCCGCATTCCGGGCGCCCTGCAGCCCTGGGAGACCCACACCACGCGTTCGCCTCGAATGGCCAGCGCCCTCGAGATCATGCGGGATGGCCCCATCGGGGGCGCCGCCTTCAACAACGAGTTCGGGCGCCCCAACCTGGCGGGCAACTTCCGCACCTTCACCCTGGAAGTAGACGGTCCAGACGGACTCCCCGAGGTGCGGGGGTACCACAAGCCCATCATGCTGGCCGGCGGCTACGGCAACGTCCGCGACGGCCACACCCACAAGGATCCGGTCCCCACGGGCAGCGCGCTGGTGGTCCTCGGCGGCCCGGCCATGCTCATCGGCCTGGGCGGGGGCGCCGCCAGCTCCATGGCCACCGGCGCCTCGTCAGCCGAGCTCGACTTCGCGAGCGTTCAGCGTGCAAACCCGGAGATGGAGCGGCGCTGCCAGGAGGTCATCGACCGCTGCTGGGCGCTTGGCGGCCGCAACCCCATCGCCAGCATCCACGACGTGGGAGCGGGAGGCCTGTCCAACGCCTTCCCCGAGATCGTCCACGATGCTGGGAAGGGTGCCGCCTTCCAGCTCCGAGCCATCCCGAGCGCAGAGCCCGGCCTCGCCCCCCATGAGATCTGGTGCAACGAGGCCCAGGAGCGCTACGTCCTGGCCATCCCAGCGGAGCGACTCCCGGAGTTCACTGCCATCTGCGCACGGGAGCGGGCCCCCTGGTCCCAGGTGGGCACGGCCACCGACGACGGCCAGCTCACCCTGAACGACGATCTCCTCGGGGGCCGGCCCATCGACCTGCCCCTCGAGGTCCTCCTGGGCAAGGTGCCGCGCACCCACCGCCACGCCACGACGGCTCACCCGGCCCGACGCCCCTTCGACACCGAAGGCATCGACGTCGAAGAGGCCGCCGCACGGGTCTTGCGCCTGCCCACGGTCGCCAGCAAGGAGTTCCTCATCACCATCGGCGATCGCAGCATCACCGGCACGGTGGTGCGCGACCAGATGGTGGGTCCCTGGCAGGTTCCCGTGGCCGACGTCGCCGTGACCACCACCGACTACACGGGCTTCACCGGCGAGGCCATGGCCATGGGCGAGCGACCGCCCGTGGCACTGCTCGACGCCGCAGCCAGCGCGAGGCTGGCCATCACCGAGGCGCTGACGAACCTGTTGGCCGCCGACGTGGCCGACCCGGCGCAGGTGGTGCTGAGCGCCAACTGGATGTGTGCAGCCAGCCACCCCGGCGAAGGCGCCCGCCTCTACGAGGCGGTCCGCACGGTTGGCCTCGAGCTGTGCCCGGCCCTCGGCATCCCGGTGCCCGTGGGCAAGGACAGCATGTCCATGCGGGCCATCTGGGAAGGTGACCACGGCCCCGAGCAGGTCACCGCCCCTCTCAGCCTGGTGATCAGCGCCTTCGCCACCGTGGGCGATGTTCGTCGCACCCTGACGCCCGCGCTTCGCAGCGACCTCGGGGAGACCGTCCTGATCGCGGTCGACCTCTCCCTCGGCGCCGGCCGTCTCGGGGGCTCGGCCCTGGCCCAGGTCTACGGCCAGCTTGGCGCCGTTCCCGCCGATCTCGACGACCCAGCCCGTCTCCTCGGCCTGTGGCGTGCCCTCGACAGCCTCCGCGACACGATCCTCGCCTGGCACGACATCAGCGATGGCGGCCTGTTCGCCACCCTGTGTGAGATGGCCTTCGCAGGACGCACGGGGCTCGCGGTCGAGATCCCTGGGGCCGACCCGGTGCGCGGGCTCTTTGCCGAGGAGCCCGGAGGCGTCATCCAGGTGCGCAGCGCCGATCTCGACATGGTCCTCGAGGTGCTGTCACAACAGGGCCTGGCCGAGGCCGCCACCGTCATCGGTACACCCGCGCTCGATGATGGAGCCATCTCGCTCCGGCACGGTGGCACAGAGCTGCTTCATGCAACCCGTGTCGAGCTCCAGCGCGCCTGGGGCGAGACCAGCTGGCGCATGCAGGCTCTGCGCGACGACCCCCAGTGTGCCGACGAAGCCTACGATGCCTTGCTGGACTCCGCTGATCCCGGCATCTCGCCCGTGCTCACCTTCGACCCAGCCTTCGATCCCGGCGCGTCGCTGACCGGTCCCCGACCCCGTGTCGCCATCCTCCGAGAGCAAGGAGTGAACGGGCAGATCGAGATGGCCGCAGCCTTCCATGCCGCGGGATTCGAGGCCGTCGATGTGCACATGAGCGATCTGCTGAGCGGTCGGCAGACCCTCGACGGATTTCGCGGGCTCGTGGCCTGCGGCGGCTTCTCGTACGGAGATGTGCTGGGAGCCGGCGGAGGCTGGGCCAAGGGCATTCTCTTCACCCCCGCGCTGCGGACCGCCTTCGCCACATTCTTTGCGCGTCCCGACACCTTCAGCCTGGGCGTCTGCAACGGCTGCCAGATGCTGAGCCAGCTCCGCGACCTCATCCCGGGCGCTGGGGCCTGGCCGCGCTTTGTCCGCAACCGCTCCGAGCAGTTCGAGGCCCGAGTGAGCCAGGTGGAGGTCCTCGACAGCCCGAGCATCCTGCTCGCAGGCATGGCGGGCAGCCGGCTGCCCATCGCCGTCGCACACGGTGAGGGCCAGGCGCTCTTCGCCACCGGACAGCGAGAGGAAGCCGAAGCCCACGGACTCATCGCCGCCCGCTACGTCACGGGTGAGGGCGAGGTGGCGACCCGCTACCCAGCCAACCCCAACGGCTCTCCAGACGGCATCACCATGCTCACCTCCACCGACGGGCGGGCCACCATCATGATGCCCCACCCCGAGCGCGTGTTCCGCACCGTGACCAACTCGTGGTCCCCCGCAGACTGGGGCCCCGACGGTCCCTGGCTCCGGCTCTTTCGGAACGCCCGAGCCTGGGTGGGCTGAGCAGAGAGCCTGCGAGACCCTTCCCCCGAGCTACCCTGAGCCCAGTCTGGAGGCCCCATGGCGCCCGACCGCATCGAGAGCTTCGCGGCCTTCTGGCCGTACTACCTGTCCGAGCACCGCGATCCACGCTGTCGAATCGTCCACTTCATCGGGACCAGCGGCTTCCTCGGCTGGCTGATCTTCTGCCTCGTGGAGCGGCCCATCGCCCTCGGGGCAGCGCTGCTCTTTGGGCTCATCCTGGGCGCCGTATCTTTCAAGCTCGAGAGCAAGCGCAGCGCCGGTCCGGTCCTGCTGGCCATGATCGTGGCCATCGCCCTGGCGCACCCGGCCGTGTTCGCCGGTGTGATCTTCGCGTACGGCTGGGCCTGGGTGGGCCACTTCCTCATCGAGGGCAACCGACCAGCGACCTTCACCTACCCGCTGTGGTCTCTCGCGGGCGACTTCCGGATGTACGGCCAGATGTGCCGCGGAAAGCTCTGGACCAGGGATCCAGCAGCAACGGCGCCGACCCGTTGAGAGGGTGGCGCCGTCGTTCGTAGGGAGCCCATTACGGGCGAAGACCGCTACTTCTTGATCTCGCGATGCAGCGTGTGCTTGCGCATGAAGCGGTTGTACTTCATGAGCTCGATGCGCGCGGGGGTGTTCTTCTTGTTCTTCTGGGTCGTGTAGCGGCTCATCCCCGCAATGCCCGAGCCCTTCTGCTCGGTGCACTCCAAGGTGACCACCATTCGTCCGATGCCCTTCTTCTTGGCCATGTCGTCCTCTCGCTCAGCTGTCGTCGCTGGGAGCTGCCATGCCGTAGCGACGGCGGAAGCGCTCCACGCGACCGGCGGTGTCTACGATCTTCTGCTTGCCCGTGTAGAACGGATGGGAAGCGCTGGAGATGTCGAGCTTTACCAGCGGATACTCCTTGCCGTCCTCCCACTCGATCGTGTCTTTGGTGTTGATGGTCGACTGGGTCATGAACTTGAAGTCCACGGATTTGTCCCAGAAGACGACCGGGCGGTACTTAGGATGGATACCGGGCTTCATTGAAGCCTCCGTCGATGCGTGTGAGCCGCTGGGTCAGACCACGTGGGGAGACAGGCCAGCTGCGAACCCTGCGCGTGTATAGCGTTCCGCCCGGAGGTGCCACCAAGGGGAGCCCTTGATGCACGCGAGACCGCTCAGGACACCATCGGCTGGCTCAGCGAAGTCCAGGCGGACTCTTGACTCCCACCCCTGGCCGGTCGTCGCCCTGGAGCGGCACACCCTGACCGCCAGCGCTGCCCGCTCCGCCGGCCGGTACCGAGGGTCCTCCCTGCTGACCCTGGCCAGGCCCCTGAGCCGTGGTGGGACCCTGAGAGAGCGGTGAGGCTCTCCCCGCGCCGCCCTGGGGATGGCTGGTCTGGTTGGCAAGGTGTCGATCACGACACAGGCGCTCTGCATCCTGACCGACCGGAAGGAGGTCACAGGGGCCACCCGGCTGGCCAGCGGTGAAGCCAAAGAAGTGCGCCGTGACACCCACCGAGCTCCCGAAGTTGTGAGAGTCGGCCGCCCCAGGCACCTCGGCGATGACCTGCTCGAGCTCGGCCATCATGGCGGCCGCACCCTCCTGCTGCCAGCGGCTCTGGCGATACTCGGCGATGTGGGCCAGGCAGTGCTCGACGAGCGGGCCAGTAGAACCACAGGCGGCGATGGCCTCATCGATGGTGCCCGTGCGGATCACCTCGTTGGCCACAGATAGCTGACAGGAGTCGCGCATACGCTCGTCATCGATGCGTCCACACAGAGAGGCCTCGGGCAGCGGTCGCAGGGTCATGGCGTGCTCGATGCACTGGTCGCGCACATCCTGGGTACGCAGTCGGAGGCAGACCTCGCCGACAGCCGGGCCGTCGACGCCACTGACTCGCTGGAGCGCGGTCAGGGCGCACGCGTCTCGGCTCTCGCCTTCGAGGCGAGTACAGCTCTCGAGGGCCGTCGCCAGCTCTGGCGCGACATCCTCGGTCAGGCCCTTGCGGCAGCCCACACTCCACACGGTGGCCGACAACACGAACGCTGCAAGCGCCGCGGTCATCAGCCGAGCTCGGGTGGTCTCCATGATGCTCAGGCGCCGTCGCCTTCGAGGCTGGCCTCGAGGGCAACCTCAGCGCTGATCCGGTCGATCACTCCCTGCGCTCGCTCGGCCTGAGTCGGGTCGAGCTCACCCAGACGCTCCAACGCGGCACCTGCCTGTTCGGCATCGCCTTGCCATGCCCGCGCTTGTGCGAGGAGAAAATAGGACTCGGGTGCGTAGCGGCTCGCCGGGTAGCTCCCCAGCAGGCCCCGGGTGCGCCCCTCTACCGCAGGCCAGGCCTCACGCCGCTCGTAGAAGCGTGCGACGAGAAGCTCCTTTCGGGCGAGGCGCTCGCGGCACTCCTCGAGCTTTACGGCCGCTTCCTCTCGGTAGGCGCTCTCCGGAAACTTGGCCTCGAAGCCACGCCAGGTGTTCACCGCCTGCCGGGTCCAGGTCTGATCTCGGGCGGCCACGCTGGGCGCCTTTCGGTAGAGCGTGAGACCGATGCGGTAGATGACGTAGTCGAGATCGGGATGCCGCGGGTGCATCCGCATGAAGTCCTCGTAGGCCAAGCGCGCTTGATCCCACTCACTCTTCTTGAAGTACACGTCGGCGATGGCGAGCTCGGCCTTGACCGAGAGTGGGTCGTCGCGGTGGTAGTTGCGGATCCGGTTGAAGGTCTCTAGCGCCTTGGCGTACGAGGCTCGCTTCAAGTACTTCAACCCGATCTCGTATTGATCCTCGACGGTCAGCTGCTTTCGCGCGGCATCCGACGGAGGACTGCCCAGCGCGACAAGACACAGAAGCAGCGTCAACCGCACGAGGTGAGCGAGGAGCGAGGGAGATTGGGGCAACCGGCCTCCAGACCACGCGGGAGCGTAGCGTGCGACCCGCGCGCACGCATCCGCCTTGCCAAACGTGCCACGGCGTCTAAGTGAGACAACCTCTCTCCTGAGGCCCCCTTTCCCGAGGTACTTCATGTCCGATGCCATTCCGGGCGCTGCCGCCTCCCGCACCCTGCCCAAGATCGACTTCGCCCACTACCTGGTGACCCTTGGCAACACAGCCCTGGTCAGCCTTGGCGAGATCCCCCACCCCGACGGAAGCACCCAGGTGGACCGCCCCCTCGCGAGGCACACCATCGAGGTGCTCCGGCTGCTCAAGCAGAAGACGTCAGGCAACCTGGACGAAGAGGAGACACGCCTCCTCGATGCCCTGCTCTCGGAGCTCGATCAGAAGCTGTCCTCCGCTTCCTGAGCCGACCCCAGGCGGCACAAGAGCCTGGATCAAATCCAGCGCCTGGCTGCTCGTTCCGCACACGTCCTCGTTTGTCGAGCGCCCCGTCCACCTCCGACTGCCGTTGACACCGGACGGAGCCGGGGGTAGGTTGCGCGGCCAATTCGACTCGGGGCACCGCCCCACTGAGCGCTGGCTGCTGAGACGCAACCGTTTCCGCGCTCGGTTGACTGACAGATGGAGGACACAATGAAGCGCTTCGCGTGGATCACGGCCGGCCTTGTGCTGGTTGCATGCAACGGAGACAAGAACGGTAGTGACACGGGCGGCGTGGACGGCACCGACAGCGGCAGCGGCGAGAGCTGCGATGTCAGTGTCGACAGCACCTTCCCCAGTGACGGTGCCCCCGACCACTACTACCAAGCTGCCGTAGAGTTCGAGCTCTCCGACGAGGACGCCAGCGCCACGCTGACCGTCACCGATGCGGCAGGGGCTGAGGTCGCCGGCACCACCTCGGTGGTGGGTGACACCCTCTACTTCGCCGCGAACGACGGCTTCCAGGCATCGAGCACCTACACCGCCACCGCCAGCCTGTGCGAGGGCGAGCTCAGCCCGTCCATCAGCTTCACCACGAGCGACCTGGGCACGGCGCGCGACTGCGACCTGACCGACAAGGCCTACGTGGTCGACCTCAACAACGCGCGCTTCGTCGAGCCCGAGGGTGTGGCCGATCTCCTGCTCAGCCAGCTCGAGAACAACATCATCCTCGGTGTGGGCGACTACGGCGATGCCGACTACATCGACATCGTGGGCGCAATCTCTGTCGACGGCGGCACGGAGCAGGACTTCTGCACCGAGAGCATCGACTTCAGCGGCGTGGACTTTGCCCAGGACCCGACCTTCAGCGCGGGCCCGGCCGACACCACCTTCAGCGTGGCCGGCTACGACATCGTCATCAACTCGCTGGAGATCAGCGGCACCTTCAGCTCGGACTGCAGCTACTTCGGCGGCGGCGTGCTGGCCGGCGAGCTCGACGCACGCCTCCTGGCTCCCCTGCTCCTCGAGCTCCTCGACACCGACGACCCAGACTACATCTGTGAGCTGCTGGTCGGTTTCGGCGTCACCTGCCAGGCTTGCACCTCGGATGGTGAGGAGTACTGCGTGAACCTGCTGGCCGACAGCCTCTCGGCCATCGATTCGGGCACGCCCGTCGAGTGCGTGGCCGAAGGTGACTGCCACGCCGAGTGCACCGCGAACAGCGACGACTGCGACACCTCCAACTTCCCCGAGTGCGACTAGCACTCTGACGAGGCCCGCTCCCGGCGGGTCTCGCACAGGTTGCTGTCACGGAGGGCCCGGCGCTGCGGCGTCGGGCCCCTTGTTCATGGATCAGCCAGCGCCAGGATGGGGAAGGTCCAGGGCATCGAGCACCCGCGCATAGTCATCGGGCACCGGCGCCTCGAAGTTCACGCGCTCCCCACTGGTGGGATGGTCGAACCCGAGGCACCAGGCATGCAGGAGCTGGTGGTCCACGCCAGCCATGGCATCGGCGAGCGCCCGAGGAATACGACGGCGCCCACCGTAGAGCGGGTCGCCGAGGAGTGGACGCTGCAGGTGGCTCAAGTGGACTCGGATCTGGTGGGTACGCCCGGTCTCGAGGCGACACTCCACGAGGCTGACCACCCCCCCGCCCGCGTTGCCCGCGCTGCCCAGCGCCCGCTCACCGAGCACCCGCCAGTGGGTGACAGCACGCTTACCGCGAGACTGCACCGAGAAGCGGATCCGGTCCTTCGGGTGCCGGCCGAGCAGGGTGTCCACGGTGCCTTCGGTCTGTGGCATCCGGCCCCAGACCAACGCCGCATAGCGGCGGGTCACCGTGCGAGCCGCCAGCTGGGCGGACAGGTGAGCGTGGGCCTGTTCGGTCCGCGCGACCATGAGCACACCGCTGGTACCTCGGTCGAGGCGGTGCACGATGCCGGGACGGTGGGGGTCGCCCGGACGCTCGCTGCCGAGCCGGTGCAGGATGGCGTTGACCAGTGTGCCGTCGGGATGACCGCGCCCAGGGTGAACAACCATGCCGGCCGCTTTGTCCACCACGAGGAGCGCGTCGTCCTGATGCAGAACCCGAAGGGGGAGGTCCTGGGGCACCACACCGGAAGGC
>JAERSX010000366.1 GCA_016845285.1 Deltaproteobacteria bacterium
CGAGCGGGCCCTGACCCGCACCGAGCTGGGCGAGCTGGACGCCGCCTGGCAGGCCAACGAGGCCGTGCTGCGGCGCTGGCCCGACCACCCCCTGGCCCTGGCCAACGCCGGGGTGCTGGCGCGCATGCGCGGCGAGTCCGACCTCGCCGTGGAGCTCGCCCGCCGCATGCAGACGCTCAACCCGAGCGACGCACGTGGCTACCGCCTCGCGGCCACCGTCCTCGTCGAGCAAGAAGACGCGCCCGGCGTGCTCGCCGTGACCCGCAAGGGCCTCGAGGTCGCCCCCGAAGACCCCAACCTCCACTACCTCTACGCCCTGGCCGAGGTGCAGGCAGGCGATCCACTCGCGGCCCTGCCCCATCTCGAGGCCGCCCGTCAGCACGGCTCCCACGCCACCGACATCGACCTCTGGCTGGGCGTGGCCAACGAGCGCGGCGGCCGCATCGACCAGGCCAAGAAGCACTACGAGGACGCCACGAAGTCCATGCCCGGCGACCCCCGGCCCTGGGCCATGGTTGGCTGGATGCTCTACAAGGCAGACCGCTGCGACGAGGCCATGCCCTTCCTCATCAACATCGCCCGCCGCGGGGCGGCACGCGATCCGAAGGTGGCGGAGGCCGTCAAGGCCTGCCAGGGCGGCTAGTTCCAGCAGCGAGGACGCCGACCAACTGGTAGCGTCGAGCCTCGTGGAGGGGTCTACGTGCTGGTCACGCTCGTCATGCTGGCCAATCCGGTTGCGGCCGCAACCCTGACCGTCGATCCCGCCGGCAGCTCCACCTACGCCACCATCCAAGCCGCCATCGATGCCGCCAGCAGCGGCGACACGGTCGAGATCGTGGCCGGCACCTTCACCGAGTGCATCGACACCAGCGGCATCGACCTCACGCTGATCGGCGCCGGAGCCTCGAGCACCACCATCGACGGCGCCAGCGCCTGCACGAGCGCGGTGTCCATCGTCGCCGGGGAGACCGTCAGCCTCGAAGATCTGTCCGTCGCCAACTCCGGCTACCGGGCCATCGAGGTCGACAGCAGCACCGCCGCGCTGGTGGGGATCAGCGTGCACGACGCCGGGACCACATCGACCACCACCCTGCCGAAAGGTGGCGGCGCGCTCTACGCCTCGGACGCAGTGGTGTCCATCGAGTCGAGCAGCTTCAGCACCAACCAAGGAGACCGCGGAGGGGCCATCTTCGCCACCGCCTCCACCCTCGACATCGCCGACACCTCCTTCTCGGACAACGAGGCCTACACGGCCGGCGGCGCGGTCCACGCCGAGCAAGGCAGCGCACTCACCCTGGACGGCGTCTCCTTCGACGGCGACCTGGCCTCGAGCAGCGGTGCATACGGCGGGGCCGTGCACGTCTCGACATCGACGAGCTTCTCGGCCAGCGACGTCTCCTTCTCCGACCACTCGGCGGTCTACGGCGGCGCCATCGCGCTGCGCACCAACCTGACCGACACGAGCCTGTCGGACTGCACCGTCGAAGGCTCCACGGCCTCGCATGGCGGCGGGCTCCTCATCGAGTCCACCCTGGCGACCACCACCATCGAGGACTGCACCTTCTCCGGCAACACGGCGAGCTCTTGGGAGGGCGGCGGCGTCTTCGCCTCGCCCCAGGCCAGCCTCGAGGTGACGGGCTCCACCTTCTCCGACAACACGGCGGGCGCCGGCGGCGGCGCCATCTACACCGGCAACAGCGTCGACCTCGTCGTCTCCGACTCCACCTTCACCGACAACACCGTGCCCTTGAACAAGGGCGGGGGCATCTTGGCCAGCCCGGCCTCCTCCACCACCGACATCACCGTCACCGACAGCACGTTCTCGGGCAACAGCGTGGCCACGTTTGGCGGCGCCATCTACGTCTACGACGCCGGCGATATCGTGTTCACCGGCAACATCTCCATCGAGAACTCGGGCATGAACGGCATCGGCGCCTACTTCTGGCAGGCCGACAGCCTGGAGATGAGCGACAACCTCTTCGGCTGCCAGTCCACCAGCAGCGGCAAGGGCGCCGGTGCGGCCGTCCTGGACATCGACCCCGCCACGGTCACCCACAACATCTTCATGGAGAACGCAGCGCCCCATGGCGGCGGGCTCTACGCCAACAACGGCGTCACCCTCGACATCGTCAACAACGCCTTCGTGGGCAACACCGGAATCCCGGGGAGCGCCGCCTTCATCTGCTCCCGCTGCACCGCCGACATGGCCAACAACGTCGTCGCCCACAACTCGGGGACGGGTGTCGCGCTCCACTACGGCGGCACCGTCAGCTTCGAGCACAACGACTGGTACAACAACGGCACCGACGTCGGCGCGGGCCTGACGATGACCATCGGCACCGACGGCAACATCAACGACGACCCCGGCTTCACCGACTACAGCGCCGACGGCGACTGCACCAACGACGACCTCAGCCTCAGCTCCAGCAGCGCCCTCATCGACGCCGGCCACACCAGCATCCTCGACGACGACGGCACCACCTCCGACATCGGCCCCTACGGCGGCGACAACTACACCGACGGCGACGGCGACGGCTACGACTACGTCGAGGACTGCGACGACGCCGACGCCAACACCCACCCCGGCGCCGACGAGAGCTGCGACGGTGTCGACAACGACTGCGACGGGTACACCGACGAGGACGACGCCGTCGACGTGCTCACCTGGTACCTCGACACCGACGGCGACGGCTACGGCGACAGCAGCTCGACCGACACCGACTGCGACCAGCCCTCGGGCTATGTCAGCGACCCCACCGACTGCGACGACTCAGACGCCAACACCCACCCCGGCGCCGCCACCAGCGAGGGGTCCACGACCGACTGCATGACCGATGCGGACGGCGATGGCTACGGTGACGACTCGCCGGCCTCCGGCATGACGGCGGGCACGGACTGCGACGACACCGACAGCGCCGTGAGCCCCTCTGCCACAGAGGAGTGCGACGGCAGCGACAACGACTGCGATGGGGACACCGACGAGGACGACGCCATCGACGTGCTCAGCTGGTACCTCGACACCGACGGCGACGGCTACGGCGACAGCAGCTCGACCGACACCGACTGCGACCAGCCCTCGGGCTATGTCAGCGACCCCAACGACTGCGACGACTCCAACGCCAACACCAACCCCGGCGCCGACGAGTACTGCGACGGCATCGACAACGACTGCGATGGCGACATCGACGAGGACAGGCCCGTCGACATCACCTACTGGTACCCCGATGTAGACGGAGACGGCTACGGGGACGGCACACTCGGGCTGGTCATACTCCACTGCGACCAGCCCACCGGCTACGTCGACAGCGACGACGACTGCGACGACAGCGATCCCACCATCCACCCCGACGCCGACGAGCTCTGCGACGGCATCGACAACGACTGCCGGGGCGACATCGACGAGGACGACGCCGTCGATGTGCAGTTCTGGTACCGCGACGCCGACGGCGACGGTCACGGCGGCGACAGCGGGGACGACCGCACCATCGACTGCTACCAGCCCTCCGGCTACAGCGACAACGTCGACGACTGCGACGACAGCAACGCGGCCATCCATCCCGACGCCGACGAGACCTGCGACGAGGTCGACAACGACTGCGACGGCGACATCGACGAGGACGACGCCCTCGACACCACCTCCTGGTACCCCGACGCCGACGGCGACACCGAAGGGAGCGGCAGCAGCAGCCCCACGCCCTCCTGCGAGGCCCTGCCCGGCTACGTCGGCAACGACCTCGACTGCGACGACAGCGACGCCGAGGTCTCGACGCAGGGCACGGAGTCCCCCTACGACGGCATCGACCAGGACTGCGACGGCAGCGACCTGACAGACGTCGACGGCGACGGCTGGGACAGCACCGAGGTGCCCCAGGGCACGGACTGCGACGACGACGACCCCGCCATCAACCCCGACGCCGTCGACACCTGGTACGACGGCGTCGACAGCGACTGCGACGGCGCCGACGACTTCGACCGGGACGGTGACGGAGAGCCCGCACTGGGCCAGGGGGGCGCCGACTGCGACGACAACGAGCCTGCTGTCTACCCAGGTGCCGTCGAGGTCGACGGCGACGGGGTCGACTCGGACTGCGACGGCCAGGACGACGGCCCGCCTGGTGACCCCGACGAGGCCTGCGGAGGCTGCTCCGGCTCCTCAGCTACGTTGCTGCTCTTGCCCTTGGCGCTCGGTGCCGCTCGGCGTCGACGCTCTCAGCCGCAGCCGATGGACGCCGCGTCCACGTCGGCGGCGCGCTCGAGCAGCTCGTCGGACACGGACTCCGACAGCCGCATCAGCTCGTAGGCCAGCATGTTCTGGACGATGGGACAGCCAGGGAGGTTGGCGTTGGGCTGGGGGCTGCGCTGGTAGGCTGCGGAGGCGGCAGCACGCCATTGCTGGCCGTCGATGGTGATGGTCGTCACCTCGCCGGGCAGCAGGTAGACCGGCCCCTCGTCGGTCTGGAAGACGACGCTGGTGTAGCTCCACTGCCAGGTCTGGTCCTCGGCCGTGCCGACGGTCGTACCGTGGCTCACGAAGCCCTCGCCGAAGATCTCCTCGACGCGGGCGCTGTCGTAGCCGGCATCGGCGACCATCAGAGGACCGCTCTCATCGGAGATGACCACGCTGCGGGGCCACTCCTCCCACTGCATCTCGACGGCCTCGACCGTCAGGATCTGGCCCGACAGCTCCGAGAGCTCGGTCTGACCGGGCAGGTGCAGGTCCATCACGAAGGCCGTGGACCAGTCACCTGCGGGATCGTCGACGTCGAGGCTGTAGTCGCCGTCCATGCCGTCGATGGTGACGGTGCCGGTGCGCTCGACGGCGTCCCAGTCATCGAGGGCCGATGCGCCCTCCACCAACGTGCCCTCCATGGCCTCGAGCTGATCGATGGCGCCCTCGGGCGGCTTCTCGTCGACCCCCCCGACAGGGGCCCCGGTGTCGCACGCAATGAGGGCGAGGGCAGGAAGCAGGCTCACGAGTACACGAGTCATGGAATCTCCAGGGGTGGTGTGGGCCTTTCCTGCAGGACCCGTGCCACCTTCGATGGCGCCGTGTACATCACGATCATCGTCATCAAGTCCACCACAGGGTGCCCCAGATCGCGACATCGATGGCGCAATACCAACGTTGCACGCTCGTCACAGCGTTTTCAAGGTGCCATGTGGTCATCTGAGGACGTTCAGCGGCGGCACCATGAACTCGTATCTCCGACTCCTCGAGCACCTCTCCTCTCACCTCGACCCGTGGCTGGTCCTCTCTGAGGCCTGCATGGAGCCCCGACTCTCCGGACTCCACGGGCTGGCACTCGAGGCAGACTCAACCGACGCCCGCAGCCTCTTCCACGAGGTGATCCAACGGAGCCGGCGCGACCGCGTCCTCGGCCCGCTCTTCCAGCTCCTCCGCAGCCTGTCGGCCGAGCTCGAGCCCACGCTCGGGAGCCTGACCCGCTGGGTCTTCGAGCAACCACACCCCACCACCGCCCGCCAGCTGGAGGGGGCCGCGAGCCTCCCCGACACGACACCAGGCTCCTTCGACCTGGTCATCGACTGCAGCCACGGCCCCGTGCGCGCCATGGAGCTCGATCGCTGGATGGCGGAGCTCATCGAGTCGGAGCGGCTGTGTCACCTGCGGGCGCTCTCGGCCCACGGCCTGCAGCTCGGCCGCGTCGAGGACGGGGCGTGGCAGGTCCTGGTGCTGGCGTCGACGGCCAGGGACTACCAGCGTCTCTGCGAGAGCGTCCACAGCGGCCGCCTGGTGCAGATGGGCAGCCACTGGATCTGCAACGTCGGCCGCTTCCGGCCCGCCGACGACCTCGAAGAAGCCTCCGAGGTCCTCTCGCTGGTCATCGAAGCCCCCGCGGTCATCAGGGAGCTGTCTCGGGCGCAGCCGGCCTAGGTCCACGGGGCGTCCCGAGATGTCCTGAGCCGCGGTCGGTGGTGCTCATCTCCGCCAGCCGCTCGGCCGTCCGCTGCACCAGGGGGTCGGCGTGGGTGAGCCCCTCGTCGAGCAGGGTCAGGTGGGCACGATCGGCGGCGCGCGCAGCCGCTTCGAGGACGACGATCATGGCGTCGGTGTGGGGGTCTTCGCTCCAGACGCGGCGAGATCCCACCCGGTAGATGGTGGCGGGAAGGGCCCGCTCGGCATCGTCTCGGTCCAGCGGCCAGGAGATGGGCGACTTCACCTGAACCCCGCGAAAGCGCCAGCCCTCGGCGACGCCCACCCGATGGTCCATGAGCTCGAGCAGGCGTGCAGCCCAGGCCTCGAGCCCCCGCGACGTCCCGCCCTCGAGCTCGAGGAGGCGCCAGGCCAGCGAGCCCCGCAGCTGCGGCAGGGCCTCGGCGGGCACATGATCGAGGGCGTCTCCGCCCACGGCCGGGGCATGGGCGTAGGCGCGGTCGAAGGCAGCGGCCCAGAAGGTGCCCACGGCAGCAGCTCGCCGGGACTCTCCGTGAGGCGTCCAGGCCGCCCCGATGGCTGTCGACCATGG
>JAERSX010000367.1 GCA_016845285.1 Deltaproteobacteria bacterium
TCGCCCAGATCCTGCGCCACTACAGTGGCCCGCGACCACGATGCCAGCCCCTCAGCCACCGACCACCAACCTTCCCCGCTCGAGGGACTCCTTCATCGGCAGGGCCGCCGACATCGCCCAGCTGGCAGAGGCGCTCAGCACCACGGCTCGGCTGGTGACGGTCAAGGGGACCGGAGGAGTCGGAAAGACACGGCTCGCCCAGCACTTCGGACGGGTCCACCAGCACAGGTACCCAGCCGGTGTGTGGTTCGTCGACCTGACCGAGGCACGAAGCGCCGAGGACATGCTGCAGATGGTCGCCGTGGTGCTTCGGGAGACCCTGCGGGGAACCGGGTCCGACCCGAGCGCCGCCCAGCAGGTCGGTGATGCCCTGGCGCAACGAGGCCGTGTGCTCTTGATCCTCGACAACGTCGAGCAGATCACGGCGATCGCGGCAGAGCTCCTGGCAGTGTGGATGGACCGCGCAGGCGACGCCCGCTTCCTGGTCACCTCTCGTCACCCCCTCCAGATGCGAGGGGAGCGGGTGTTCTCGCTGAGCCCTCTCGCGGAGGACGAGGGCATCCACCTGTTCGCAGACCGGGCCCGCATGTCCGGGGCCACCTGGGTCGACGGCAGCCCCGACACCGCGCAGATGCAACAACTGATGCAGCACCTGGACTGCCTGCCCCTCGCCATCGAGCTGGTGGCCGCCCGAGCCAAGCAGTTCTCGCTCGATGGTCTCCGAGATCTGCTGGGCGTCTCCCACAAGCTGCTCAGCTCCCAGCGACGCGATCGTCCCCCACGACAACGCACCGTGGCCGATCTCGTCCAGTGGTCGTGGGAGCTGCTCGAGGAGTGGGAGCAACACGCCCTCCTCCAGCTCAGCGTCTTCAAGGGCGGCTTCGACCTGGACTCGGCCAGGGCCGTCATCGAGCTGTCGGCATGGCCCGACGCCCCATGGGCTCCTGACGTCGTCGGTCGCTTGCTGGACCACTCCCTGGTGTTCGTGGACAACACGAGTCGCCAGCGGTACCGAATGTACAGCGGTGTCCGCGACTTCTGCGCACACCACGGCACGGCATCCTCCGTCGGCGCCGAGACCATCCTCGGCGCACGGCGTCGACATGCCCGACACTTCGCACGCTTCGGCGAGCAGGCATTCCAGTCCCGCATACAGCTGCACGCCGGCCAGAGCCTCCACGGCCGGCTTCACGGCGAGCTCCAGAACCTGATCGCCGCCGTGGACACCTCTCTCGAGGCCGAGCAGATCGACCAGGCAGGCCTGTGCGCCCTGGCCTGTGCGTTCATCTACGAGGCGCAGGGGCCCGTTGGAGCGTCCGCTGCCCTGCTCCAGCGCGTCATCGACACCGCAGAGGCGCCCTCGCACACACGCTCGAGGGTCTACCGCGCCCTCGCATACGCCGAGTTCTTGATGGGCCGCTTCGAGCGCGCGGAGCAGGGATACGAGCGCTCGTACCAAGACGCAAGGCTGTCCTCACCGGATGACGAGGCCGCCGCTCACACCCTGTACCTGTACGACATCGCGAGGGTTCACATAGCCGAGGGACGCCTGAAGCTCGCCATGGAGTGCTTCGAAGAGATCGTGACTGGCTTCGAGGAGCAGGGCCATCGAGACGGCCTCATCCGCGGGCTCGTCAACCAGAGCGACCTGTGTCTCCAGCTGGGAGAATTCGAGCGCGCCCGGCGGTCCATCGACGAGGCACGCCGACTCGGCGGACCGAGCCGCGGCGAGCGGACAGAGGTGATCTGCCTCATGAACCTGGGCGAGATCGCCCTGGCAGAGCAGGACCCTGCCTCGGCGATGACCTGGTTCGAGCAAGCCATGGTCCTGGCCAGCTCCCTCGAAGACTCGAAGAACGTGGGGATCCTGATGGGCCTGCTCGGCGAGGCTCACGCCCTCCAGGGAGACACGACACGGGCGATCACGCTCCTGGAGGAAGCCATCCACCACCGCGCGTCGGCCATTCCGGTGCGCGACACCGTTCGGTTCCGCAGCTCCCTCGCGGTCCTGTTGGCCCGACTGGGAGACACACAGACCCCGCGCAGGCTCCTCGATCACAGCCTCGTCGAGCACAGCATGCTGCCCAAGCTGGGCCAGGTCCGGCTGCTGTGCAAGATGGCTCAGGTGGAGCACCGATTCGGGGACGTCGACCGTGGGCAGGCGCTCCTCGGGCAGGCCATGGCAACCATCCAACCGCTGGAGCTGTCGGTCAGGGCGCCCATTCATGAGCTGTTGCAGGAGACCACGCAGGTGCTCAATGCCTCAGAAGACGCACCACCCGCATTGGTCGCCGACGCCCAGGGCGATTGGTTTCGCTTGGGTGGTGGTGAGGTCACCTGGCTCATCCGCCGCAAAGCCCTGAGGCAGATCTTTCGGGCACTGGTCGAGGCCCACCAGGCCTCTCCTGGGGTTGGCCTCTCACTCGATGAGCTCATCGCCTCTGGATGGGGAGACGAGCACATCCTCGAGGAGGCCAGGCGCGCTCGGGTGTACACCGCCGTGAGCACCCTTCGGCGACTCGGGCTTGGTGAGTGTCTACAGCGCGGACCGGATGGCTATCGACTCGATCCGGACCTCGCGCTGGTCGTCTCGATAGGAT
>JAERSX010000368.1 GCA_016845285.1 Deltaproteobacteria bacterium
CAGGGGTGACCTGGGCTCCGGCGGCCAGACCATGGCCCCCTTTCTTGCTCTTGAGCGTGACCACCTCGCCCATGGCCCGCTCGCGGACCGTGGCCAGGAAGTGTTTCACCACGCCCAGCTCGACGTCGGCCTCGAGCAGGCTCACGCGCACGTCTCGGAGCGCGCTCTTGATGTTGTCTTCGTCGAGGCGGGTCTTGCCCTGCAGCTTGAGGCGGGCGGAGCGGAAGCCCTTGGTGAGGGTCTCGAGCATGGTGGTGCTTCTCTGGAGGCCGTGGGTTTCTTTGCCGGGTTCGCGTTCCTTGACCTATGGCGGGCTCAGCCTGGGCGCATCCAGGTCAGGTCGGGATCGAGGTGCAGGGCCATGGCCCAGGCCCCAGTGTCGTCTTCACCGAGGGCGCGCAGCGCATTGGCTCGGCCGCCATGATGCAGTCCAGTCCGGGGCTGTAAGTGGGCGGCGCGGCTGTAGGCCTCGAGGGCCGCGGCGGGGTCTCCCAGGAGCTGTAGGGCATCGCCCCGGCCATGCCAGGCCCAGGCGTGGTCGGGGTCGTCGGCCAGCAGCGTGCCGAAGGCGTGGAGTGCCTCGCCGTGGCGGCCGTCGGCGAGAGCCTGGCGGCCCTCGGCCAGGTGGTCGGGTCCGAATGCTGGGATCTCGATGGGCGGCGCCGGTCGATCGTGGCGCGCGAGCTCTGTGAGTTCGATGTCTGTGGGCCGGCCGAGCAGGGGACCCATGAGCCGGCCCAGGCGGCGCACCCACCGGTCCAGGGTTGCGCCCAGCTCGGGCCGCTGCTCTGGGGGAGGGCTCATGAGGATTGATCTCGGGAGAAGGGAGGCCGTGCGGGTTGAAAGGCCGTATGGTAGAGGCTCAGGTCGGCCGACCGACAGATGGAGGGTGCTGTGACCCGACTCTTCGCCCAGAGATCTCCGCTCGTTTTGGGTTGCTTGCTCGCGCTCTCGCCGGGCTGCAACGACTACGAGATCCTCAAGCTGGAGGCGGAAGACATCTTCTACCAGCTCGAAGCCAGCGAGGTCGACGTGCTCCTGGTGGTGGACAACAGCTGCTCCATGCAGCCCTACCAGCAGAAGCTCAGCCAGAACTTCGATGCCTTCCTGACCTACTTCATCGAGGGCAACGTCGACTACCAGGTGGGTGTGGTCACGACCACGGTCACCGATGTGACGGCCTATGGCTCGTGTACCCAGGCCATGGTCAACGCCATCCCTGAGGGGGGCTACCTGGTCGATGGGCTCATCATCGACAACGACACCGACGATGCGGACGCGCTCTTCAGCGACGCGGTCAGCGTCGGGGTCTGCGGCTCCGGCTACGAGATGGGCCTCGAGAGCGCTTACCGCGCTGTCACCCCGCCCCTCTCCTCGGACGCCAACTTCGGCTTCCTTCGCGACGAGGCCTACCTCTCGGTCATCTTCGTGAGCGACGAGGAAGACGTCAGCCCCATGGGCGTCAACAGCTACATCAACGAGCTGGCCGATGTGAAGGGTGAGCGCCTCGACGACGGCTTCAATGCCTCGAGCCTGGTGGTCACCGACTACGACGACTGCAGCAACCAGCAGCAGGCCTCGGGTGCCACGGAGGGTACGCGCTACCTCGACGTGGCCCGCCAGACCAACGGTGTCATCGGCAACATCTGCGCTGACGACTTCGAGAGCGTGGTCACCGAGCTGTCCCTGGCGAGCTCGCGCCTGACCGACACCTTCACCCTCACCGACCTTCCGGTCGTGGAGTCGCTGGTGGTCGGAGTCGATCGGGAAGAGGTGCTCTGCGACAGCGGCGAGTGGAGCTACGAGCTCGTCGAAGAGGGCGACACCAAGACCGCCAACATCGTGTTCGATCGCGCCCACATGCCGCCTCCCCAGACCGAGGTCACCGTCAAATACGATCGCGGTGACGGTGATCCCGAGGGCTTCTGCGGCGGAGAGGAAGAAGACTGATGAGAGCGTTTCTGCTTCCGCTGCTGCTGAGCGGCGGTCTCGGCGTGGCCTGGATGGGCTGCTCTGGACCCGAGGTCGCCGAGGGCTGTGAGTACCACTCCGACTGTCCTGACGGCTCGCTCTGCGAAGACGATGAGTGCTCGGAGGTGGAGTGCACCTCCAGCGATGACTGCCAGCCCGGCTACTTCTGTGCGGCCCGCTTCGAGTGCGCCCCGGGCTGCGAGGACGACACGGACTGCGCTGCCGGTGAGTCCTGCACCGAGCAGAACGAGTGCGCCGAATACGGCTGTCGTACCACCGAGCTGGACTGTGCCTACGGCGAGTACTGCGACCAGGATCTGGGCGAGTGCTACGAAGACACGGCGCCCCACTGCGACGAGTGCGACATCAACTCCACGGGCACCCAGTGCGGTGGTCAGGGAGACTGCTTCTACCTGGACGGCGGTAGCTGCACGTCCGACTCCGACTGCGAGGAGGGCTACTCCTGCGACACGGTCGGCTTCGATCGCATCTGTCATGCCGACATCTGTCTGGTGACCTGCAACCCCAACGCAGACGAGCCCTGCCCACGGGGCTACCAGTGCGGCGATGTCTCGGGTCTGGGCGACTACTACTGCTTCGCCGACTGCGTGTGGCTCCGCAACGAGGGCTATCTGTAGGGAGCCTGGGCTGAACGGGCCCTACTCGACGGGGTGATCGAAGCCTGAGGACTGGGGCTGGGGCCGCACTGCCGGGCCCGGCCTGGGTGCTTCCGTTCGCACCTCGGCTCCTCCGATCGTGAACCGGGTCTTCACCCGATCACCGATGGCGCGGGCGATGACCGGTCGGGTCCAGGGCAAGATCAAGGTGAAGCCGAGCACATCGGTCATGACACCCGGTGTCAGCAGCAGGGCGCCGCCCACGAGGACCATGAGCCCTTCGACCAGGCTCGTGGCGGGCGGGATGCCCTTGGCAGCACCCTCCCGCAGCTGTGCGATGACCGCGAGGCCCTCCCGCTTGGCGAAGGCGGCGCCGAGCATGCCGGTGAGCACGATGACTCCGACCGTCGCCAGCGGGCCGATCCACTGGCCGATGGTGATCAGCAGGTACAGCTCGACCGCGGGCACGATGGTGAAGACCAGCAGCAGACGCAAGAACATGAAGGGAGCCTACTCACCGACCGCGTGAGGTCCAGCCAGGGCGCGCTTGGCCTGCTCCCAGCGTGCCTCGAGCGCGTCGGGGTCGAGGTCCTCGAGGCGCTCACCCATGCGGTGGGCGTGTGCTTCCATGTGTCGGAAGCGGGCGGCGAAGCGGTCGTTGGCGGTGCGCATGGCCTCCTCGGGTGGTGCGCCCAGGTGACGCCCCAGGCTGGCGAGGCTCTGAAGCACGTCGCCCAGCTCATGCGCGATGTCGACCTGCCTGCCCGCGACGAGTGCCTCTTCCAGCTCGTCGAGCTCTTCGCGAACCTTGCCCAGCACCGCGCGCGGCTCCGCCCAGTCAAAGCCCACAGCGGCCGCCTTTTCCCCTTGGCGGTGGGCCCGCAGCAGCCCGGGCAGGGCGCGGGGCACGCCGTCGAGGCGGGAGCGGAAGGCGGCCGCCTCACCGGCGAGCCGCGCCTTGCGGTTCTCCCAGGCGGCGATGCCGTTCGCGGTGCCTGAGAGGGCGGCGCGCTCGTCTTCGGAGCCGAAGACGTGGGGGTGACGCACCACCATCTTGTCGGCGATGCGCCGGGCGATCGACTCCAGGTCGAAGCGCGCCGAGGCACCGTTGCTGGCGCCGTGGGGCCCGTTGCGGCCCATGCGGGCGTAGAGCAACACGACGAAGAGGAGGTCTCCGAGCTCCTCTTCGAGGTCGCGGGGTCGGATCACGGGCGCCGCGCCGGGCTGCTCGGCATCGATGGCATCGAGGACCTCGTAGACCTCCTCCAGCAGGTAGGGCCGCATGCTCGCGAAGGTCTGGGCGCGATCCCACTCGCAGCCGCCCTCGCCACGGAGGCGGTCGACGATCTCGACAAGGCGTTCGAGCTCAGACACGGGCTCCTCCAGGAAGCATCCCTATCGTGTGGGCTCCAGTGTCTGCGCGGGCTCAGCCAGCACCTACGGTGATCCAACCGGAGGAGCTGATCAGCGGCACCAGCGCTCTCGAGATCAGCCAGGTCGAGGCGGGCCGATGCTCCGAGTAGACCGTCTTCGGTGGTTCGGTCGCCGTCTAGGATCAGGGCGCCGAGCCGTGCCGTGTGGCCTCTTTTGTGTCCGGTAGCCTTGCCCCGGGGTACAATCCCGCTCTTCGGCGCCCTGGAGACCTCGATGCGTTCCACCTTCCTGCTCGCTTCCCTCGGGGTGATCAGCCTCGCGGGCTGTAAGTCCGACTACAACGTGGTGACCCGCACTCCCGGTGAGCTGGAGCTCGAGGTCACATCGCCCGAGTACGGCGAGTTCATGGGCGAAGAACAGGTCGTGGTCACCGGCTGGGCCAGCCCGTCCTGGGCCACCGTCATGGTGGAGGGCGAGGTCGTCGAGGTCGACGAAGACGGCAACTTCGAGGTCGCTCTGGATGTGGGCGGTCCCTACAACGTGGTCGAGGTCGAGGCGAGCTTCGGCGGCACCGACCTGCGCGAGCGCATCCCGGTCTTCTCCGGTCACCATCCCAGCGAGACCTGGCCGGGCGCGGCCACGGGGCGCATCCTCCCCGCGGGCTTCGATCGGCTCGGTGAGGCCCTGGGCACGGTGATCGACGACCTCGGCTGGGAGGAGAGCATCGAGGCTGTGCTGCCGGCCTACGAGAGCGACTACATCAACCTCTACCCGGTGGGCGTGTCGCACGATCCCACCGCCGTCGTCATGGAGTCCACCGAGGACGGCCTCGACACCGGGCTCTTCATGGAGAACGTGGGCCTCGAGTACGACGCTGAGATCACCGCCTTCGGCTACACCGACACCATCTACGTCGGCTTCGAGGAGATCTACTTCGGCGCCACCATGGTGCCTGAGCTCACCAGCGACGGCCTCATCGTGCTCAACGCGACTGACCCGGTCCTCGATCTGGGCGATGCCGACATCCAGATCCTCTTCCTGGACGGCTGGCTGGTCGAGTGGATCACCGACGCGGTGCTCGACTGGATCATCGAGCCCATCACGGATCTCCTCTTGGGTGTGGTGCTCGATCAGCTCGGCACCATCGAGCTCGGTGGGCCCTTTGCCTTCGAGTTCGACATGATGGGCACGCCGCTCTCGGCCGCGCTCAGTGACCTCTTCACCGACGAAGACGGCATGGGGCTGGGGCTGGGCATCGGCATCGGCGAAGACGCCAGCATGGATCCCCCGGACATCCCGACGCCCGACACCGACACCCCCGGGGCCGACGAAGCCCACGCCAGCTTTGCGCTCCACGAAGGCCTCTTCCAGATCCTCATCGAGGACGCGCTCATCGGGATGCTTGCCCAGGAGATGCAGCTCGGCAGCCCCTATGGCGACATCATCGGCGTGGGCATCACCGGCCTGCCCGGTGGCGACGAGGCTCCCTCCGGTGACGGCTGGTGTCTCGCCATCGACCCGGGCACCGCCTACGTCGTCCGCATGCAGGAGGGCATCGAGCCCATTGCAGTGGCCTACATGCCCGACTTCCGGCTCGATGTGGGTGTCATGGACGGGAGCGACTGCGAAGACTGGCTGAGCACCTCGCTGGCCCTCGAGATGGGCATCGTCATCGAGAACGGCGCCGAGCTCGGCTTCGATCTGCAGATCGGCGAAGGCGCGGTCCTGGACTACGGCGCCTCCGAGTACGACGAGGACGAGGTGGTCGAGGCGCTGAGTGAGTGGTTCGGCGGTCTGGCGCCCACCCTGCTCTCGTTGCTGGGCGGTGGCCTCGACCTCGACCTCAACAGCTTGCTGGGTGGCTTCGGCGGGGACAGTGAGCTGGGCGGCCTGCTCGGCGATCTGTACATCGACATCGTGGACAGTGCGCGACTCGAGAACGAGGACGGCACCTGGACCGAGGGTCTGTACGCCGTCTCCATGAAGCTCTGGGACTGAACTGCGGCGAGCGGTTCAGGACAGCCGACGACGCTCGGTGATCCTCCGCAGGGGAGTGGGACGAGTGGGCTCGGCTTCTACACGCATCCTGGTTGTCGGTTGCGGAGGCATCGGGGGGACCGTTGTCGGCGGGCTGCTGGCGCACGCTCCCGAGGTCCTGGGTGAGGTCCTGGCGGTGTCGCGGAACGCGCAGATCGCGCGGGCGGTGGCGGCTCGAGGCTACGTGCTGACGGGCGTCGGTGAGCCGGTCATCCGTCGCGGACGCGTCATCGAGTCACCGGCCGACACGTCGGGGCCCTTCGACTACATCATCCTCGCCGTACAGCCGCCCCAGGTCGAAGAGGCCGCCCGCACCTGGGCCCCATTGTTGGGGCCTGCGGGACGGATGGTGTGCTTTCAGAACGGCCTCTGCGAGTGGCGCGTGGCCGAGATCGTGGGCCCGGAGCGAGTCATCGGAGGCGTGGTCGCCTGGGGAGCCAGCATGCCCGAGCCGGGCGTGTTCGAGCGGACCTCCTCGGGCGGGTTCGTGCTCGGCAGGCTCGATGGCCAGGAGGATCCCCAGCTGCTGCTGCTGTCGCTGCTCCTGGAGAGCGTCGGCCCGGTGTCGGTGACCGACAATCTGGCTGGCGCGCGTTGGAGCAAGCTCGCGATCAACTGTGCCATCTCCACGCTGGGCACCATCGGTGGCGATCGCCTCGGGGTGCTCATGAAGATGAGGGTGACGCGGCGCCTCGCCCTCGAGGTCATGAGCGAGGTGGTGATGGTGGCCCAGGCCGAGGGCGTACGACTGGAGAAGGTGGCGGGCACCCTCGACCTGGAGTGGCTGGCGTTGACCGACGAGGAGCGGGCCGTTCGAGGCTCTGCTGCGCTGGTCGCCAAGCACACGCTGCTGCTTGCTGTGGGCACCCGGTATCGTCGGCTCCGCTCGTCGATGCTCGCCGCCATCGAGCGAGGGCGCGCTCCCGCTGTCGACTTCCTCAACGGAGAGGTGGTCACCCGGGCCGAGCGACACGGCCTGAGCGCACCGGTGAATGCTCGCGCGCAGGCCCTGGTCCACGCCATCGCCCGTGGTGAGGAGACATCGAGCCCAGAGCGACTCAGGTCTCTGGCTGGAACCGTGGGAATCGACATCAGCTGGTAGGTTTCGACGAACGAAATTTCTGTCAAGTTTCGTACCTGTGGTCCGACCTTGTCGTACGAGATCAATTGCGTTTTGGGAGGCGAGCAGAGTGGTGACGATGAACAAACGGTTCGGGGGGACCCTGTCACCGTCGGTCGTCGAGGCGAATCCAGTCCTCTTTGTGGACGATGAACTGGGCAATCGAGTCGTGTTCAGTCAAGCCTTCCGTGGATGCTTCGCCGTGCTCTGCGCGGGGAGCGGCGAGGAGGCCCTCCAGATCATGGCTCGCCAGCGCATCGGCGTCCTCATCACCGACCACCGCATGGAAGGCATGTCGGGTTTGGACCTGTGCGAAGAGGTCAGGGACCGCTTTCCTACCGTCCCTCGCTTCCTGGTCACGGGCTTCTCCGACCGTGACACAGCCATCGAGGCCATCAACCGCGGCGGTGTCTCCCGCTACTTCGCCAAGCCCTGGAACCTCACCGAGCTGGGCGCAGTCATCGAGAGCACCATCCGGCAGCTCGACCTGCGCTCCCAGCTGGGTGCCCTCGAACAGGCCGTGCTCGACCGTGAGCGAGAGCTGTCGCGGGCTGCCATCCACACCGAGGTGCTCCACGATGTGGCCAGCATCAACACCGCTGTCATCGGCTGCTGCTCCGGGCTGGAGTCCATCTTGGGGCACTCCGGCCTGAGCATTCCTCCCGAGATCCGGCACGGACTGCAGACCGAGATCGCAGAGCTACGAACTGCGGTGGACATCATCGCGGCCCTGCATGCCCGCACCCGTAGTCAGACTCAGGTGGCCGAGTGCATGCCCGATCGGGTGAACTTGCTCGGGGTCATCACGGCAGCGGTGGGCATGGTGCGTGCGCGTGGTCTGCACGGGGCTCGGGTGAAGATCGACTGTTCCGAGGAGGTGTCGGTCTTCGCGGACCGCATCGACTTGTCCCGCATCCTGGTGAACCTGCTCAGCAATGCAGTGGAGGTCCTGGATACGGTGGACCGTGAGGACGGGCACGTCCGTGTGTGTGTCAACGTGTACGTAAACTCCGTCATCATCGACGTGTCCGACGACGGCCCCGGGGTGGAACCCTCCCTGCGTGAGATCTTGTTCGAGCGCCTCCAGACCGGCCACGCTGCGGCTCGTGGGCGAGGCCTGGGCCTCTATGTGTGTCGACAGCTGGCCGAGGCCAACGGAGGCTCCATCGAGCTCAACACCACCAGCGCTGAGGGCACCACCTTCCGCTTGACGCTTCCCACCACCCACAGAACGGACCACTGACCCTACGAGATCCGGATCGGGAGGATCCATGTCGGGCCTGAAGCGTCCTCCTGTGCGCCTGGTGACCCACCGTCCCCTGCGTGATCAATACGTGGGTGAACAAGCCCTCCATGTGGTCTCACGGCTGGGTGAGCATGCCCGACAAGGCAGTGTGCAGGCGGCCGGAGCGTCGTTGCCTGACGCGGTGATCTGCGCCCGAGGCGCGGGTGGGACGGCTCTGCTGCGCCCAATTCGTGACGACCTACCGAGCGGCAGTCTCGAGCTGACGGTGCCGGGCTTTCACAGCCTGTACCAGATCTGCGGTGTGGAGTTCGAGCACGATGTCCTCACCCTCGACGAAGCGCTCGAGGTTGCGGTGCTCCGTTTTCGTCGGCACCGCCGTGTGGCCACGCAGGCGGCCTTCGCCATGCAGTCTCGGCTGACGCTGGCCGACGGTCGCCTGATCCAGGGGGCGGTGGTCGACCTCTCTCATGGCGGCGTCGCCATCGAGTTGGTGACCGAAGCGGAGCTCCAGATCGGCTGGCGTGAGCTCGACGCGGTCATCGATCTCACCGACACGTCCTTCCGCCCGGTGGCCTCCCATCTCGCCATCGCGGAGACCAGGCGCCGTGGCCTGTCCTTCAGGGCTCGCATCCGGGGCGTTTCGAGCGACGGAGGGCTGCGCAAGAAGATTCATGCCTCGCTACAGCCCAGGGATCAAGCGGCGCGAAAGTCCTGGGAGGAAGTGGTCCATCACCACCTCTACCTTCGCACTGAGGTGGGTCACCTCTGGACCCCACGCGTGTGGGAGCTGCTCAAGGAGCGGTACCTGTCCACCTGGGCCAACGATGCCGAGATCGCCCGACTCGAGGGGCCGTTCGAGCGGGTGGGTGCGGCCCTGGACGCTGCGCCTGGTGTCGGCCATCAGGTGCTCTTCGAGGAGGGGGGCCGCAGCCTCGGTACCATCGCCTTCCTCCATCTCTACGAGGGCACCTTCATCGGCCACCAGATCGGCCTCTCGGCCGACCTCAGCCGGCTACACGATCGCGACCTGGTGCGACGTGTACTTCAGGAGACCTACGCTCACGGCTTCGAGCAGTGTCTGGAGGACCCGAGCGCAATGCGTGTGGCTGGCTACTGCACCTCGAGCACCCGGTGGACCCGGAGACACCACGAGTTCGCCAAGCGGCACCACCGAAGGGGTGATGCCTTGAACCACGACATGCGGTTGGTGCGCATCCTCGTCGATCAGCGGCCGCCGGGCGCGCTCGTGGAGCATTCCGACGGTGGGCACTGCACGCCCGACGGAAAGATCCGGGTCCATCGCGCCGGACCCGTGGGCCTGGGCTTGATCCGTGCCGCGCTCGAGACCCCTGGGAGCCCAGGCTACCGACCCCAGCTGTACCGGGAAGCCCTCAACCTGGGCGAAGACCACTGGGATCTCGGCCCGGTCCGCCGTCGTCTCGAGACCGCGGGGCTCGCGGCTTGGCGTGCCTGCTATGTGGCGGTCGAGGCGTCCACGGGGCGCCCGCTGGCCGCCGTGGTGTGTGATGCCGCCACCACAGGCACCAATGCCTTGGCTCTCTTCGATGCCGTGCGCATCGTGCTCCTGGACACCTTGGAGCCGGAGCTCGGCCAGGCGGTGGGCGCGGCGCTGCTGGACGCTGGGCGTCGGTGGTTCGGTACCCACGGCGACAAAGTCTGGTTCCACTACATCTTCGAGGGGCAGTTCGCTGCAGACCCAGAGTCGGTGTTGGCCGCCCACCTGGGCCTGTGGGAGATGCCCGCGCACCTCGTCGCGCTTGGTGCGGATCAAGGTGCGGTCGAGGACGGGGGCCCGGGCTTTCTGTGGGTGATCCGCCGCTCGCTGGTCCAGGACTTCGTCGAACACATCTGGCTGCACACCGCGCAGGACGCGGGTGTGGCCAGTCCCCAAGCAGTTCCCTACGCAGAGGTGAGCGGATGAGCGGCGCGACGTCGAGCCCGACGCGGGCAGATCCCCGGACCCGCATCCAAGGGATGGCCGACCAGCTCTCGGCGAGCTGCGAGGGATGCCCGGTCGCGATCTTGGTGCGCGAGACCGACGTGGACGCCCTGCGACTCGCGGCTCATGTGGGCGTGGGACCCCAGGTGCGTTCACGCCTCGGACCCGCCTTCATGGAGACCTGTGCTGCGGGACAGGCCGTCGATGCCGCGAGCGCAGGTGCGCAGGTGCGGCTGCAAGGTGCACTGTTCGACTGGCTGGCGGTGCCACTTCCCGCTGCCAACGAGGAGGGCTCCCACGCGGGTGTCGTGCTCCTGCCGTGGCGCAACGACCCCGATGTCCGGGCGCAGATCGTCGACCGCTGTCGGACGCTCGCACCTCAGCTCCATGAGGTGAGAGAAGAGGTGCGGGAGCGGCGGCTGGCAGCGACCGCGCGCTCCACGGCCGAGCTCGAGCGGCGGTGGGCATCGGCCGAGCGGGTCCAGGGAGGGCCGCCCATCTTGGGGGCTGTGGGTCCCCAAGCGCCACCGCTGCAGGCCCCCTCTTGGCTGAGGCAGGCCTGGCACCCCGTTCATCTCCTGGACGGCACCGGAGACTCCCGGCCCCTCATGCTGTTGGTGCACGACGGTGCGCAGCGGCGGTCGAGTGTGGATGGGCTGGTCCGTGCGGTGGAAGCGGCGGGCATAGGACTGTTCACCCTCCTCCCCACCCTGGTTGAGCGCGACGAACATGACTGGTGGGTCGACGCGGTGGTCGCTGGAGGCGCCAGGTTCCGTGCCGGGCTGCGCGCACACGGGGATCCGGCCTGGGCCAGCGATGGCCAGGATCTCTTGCTTCGCCTGGAGGATGGGTTCGAAGGGCGGCGTGCCTGGGTCCACGTCTTGCCCTCCGAGCTCGTGAGCGATGACCGACGCCATGATCACCTCGTCCGTCATCCCACGAGTGACGGTCTTGGCCTCGCACTTCCACTGCCCGCGTCTCTCCAGCGTCTGGCCGTGGCCGGACCCG
>JAERSX010000369.1 GCA_016845285.1 Deltaproteobacteria bacterium
GCCATGGGCCTGGTCAGGCTCCCGTCAAATGTCGCCAGGAGACCCGCCGGGAGTCGAGGTCTCCGAGACCTCGAGAAGGTTCCGCGGCACCCGGGTGCTGAAGCGGGCCAGAATCTCCCAAGCGAGGGTTTCCGCCCAGCCGGCCAGCTCCCAGGCGTCGATGCGATCGTCGCCCTGGGGCCCCAGCAGCACGACGTCGTCTCCAGCTCGGACCGGCACCGGAATGTCGGTGACGTCCACCATGCAGAGATCCATGCAGACCCGACCACGCACAGGTGCCCGATGTCCGTGGATCAAGACCTCGCCACGATTGGACAGCGACCGGGGGTAGCCATCGGCGTAGCCCACCGGAAGGGTCGCGATGCGAGAGGGACGATCGGTGCGCCAAGCCCTCCCGTAGCTGATGCTGACGCCCGCAGGCAGATCCCGGACCAACAGGACCTGGCTCCTCACGGTCATCACGGGTCGAAGCGGTAGCTGGGGCGCTGGCCCCGCGGGGCTGTAGCCGTACAGGAGCAGCCCGGGGCGAGCGAGCTCGAACTGCAGCCGTGGGTGGGCAAGGATGGCCCCGGAGTTGGCCAGGTGGAGGAGCGGCGGGTGGAAGCCGCGGGCCCGGGCATCTTGAACCGCACCCAAGAACCGGCGCCCCTGCTCCCGGGTGTGAACACGGGCCCCCTCGTCGTCCTCGTCGGAGACGGCGAGATGGGAGCAGATCCCGTCCACGCGGAGCCACCGCAGCCCGGCAAGCTTGTCGAGAAACCCCGACCAGTGGGGCAGCGGAACCCCCAGTCGCCCCATGCCGGTGTCGACCTTGAGGTGCACCCCAAACGGAACCTTGCGACGCCCGGCAGCCTCGTCGAGGCGCTGCGCATCGTCGAGGGTGGAGATGACCGGCGTGAGGCCCGCCTCGATGGCGGCCTCCGCCCCAGCGGGGCCCACACCACCCAGACACAGGATGGGTCTGCGAATGCCCGCGTCGCGTAGCTCTCTCCCCTCCTCCACGAGCGCCACACCAAACCAGTCCACGCCCTCGGCGGCCAGCGCGAGGGCGCAAGGCACCGCACCGTGGCCGTACGCGTCGCCCTTCACGGCGGCCAACAGCCCCGTGCCCGCATCGAGGCGGCTCCGCACCCAGCGGAGGTTGTGGCGCAAGGCCTCGGTATCGATCTCAGCGATGGTGGGTCGAATGGGCACGTGTGCTCCCGCCGGCAGCGTATCCCCGTCGCGCGTGTCAGCGGGGTGCGCTACGGGGGGACGCGTCAGCCGGGCTCACCCACAGCCCGGCAAGAGGAGCGTCCCCGATGCGCATCCTGGTCACCGGCGGTGCCGGCTTCGTCCCCTCCCACCTGTGTGAGCGGCTCTTGGCCGATGGGCACGATGTCGTTGCGCTGGACAACTACATCACCGGCCACACACGCAACATCGCAGGCTTCCGCGATCATCCTGCCTTCAGCCTCGTGGAGGCCGACCTCATCGAAGGCATCCCCATCGAGGGCCGCTTCGATCGCATCTTCCACATGGCCTCTCCCGCCAGCCCCATCGACTACGTGGAGCTGCCCTTCGAGACGCTCTACGTGGGCGCGGATGGCACCCGCAACGTGCTTCGTCGGGCCAAGGCAGACGGCGCACGCGTGCTCTTCGCGAGCACCAGCGAGGTCTACGGTGACCCTGCCGTGCACCCCCAGGTGGAGAGCTACTGGGGCAACGTGAACCCCATCGGCCCGCGAAGCGTCTACGACGAGGCCAAGCGCTTCAGCGAAGCGCTCATGATGGCCTTCCACCGCTACGAGAAGGTGGAGACGCGCATCGTGCGCATCTTCAACACCTACGGTCCCCGCATGCGGGCCAATGACGGTCGGGTCGTCCCGAATTTCATCTCACAAGCCCTGCAGGGCCAAGCCCTGACGGTGTACGGCGACGGCACCCAGACCCGAAGCTTCTGCTTCGTGAGCGATCTCGTCGACGGCATCGTCAAGCTCATGGAGAGCGACCTCGTGGAGCCGTGCAACATCGGCAACCCCCACGAGCTTTCCATGCTCCAGCTGGCCGAAGAGATCAACCGCATCACCGGCAACCCCGGCGGACTCGTCCACAAGCCACTGCCGAAGGACGACCCCACTCGGCGCCGGCCGGACACCACCCGGGCCCGCACCAACCTCGACTGGTCTCCCCAGGTGCCGTTCGACCAGGGCATCGCCCGCACCATCGCCTACTTCGCCGACCTCTTCGAGAAAGAGGGCTACGGCTTGTCCAAGCGCGACGCGCGCTGAAGGGCCAGCTCCTGGCGCGCACACGCGCGGCCTTGCTCTCTCAGAATCGCAACCCGAAGGCCACGCGGCCACTGAGCAACTGGTACGAGCCCACGAGCTGCTCGGGAATGCGCTGGACCGCTCCGCTGTCCGACACGTAGGGATCGGGCGCGACGAGGTAGGTCCACGGAAGCTCGATGAGAAACACCGTGTGGCCAGGGATGTCGAAGGCCACTCCGAGCCCGGCGGTGGGCCCGTAGGAGATCCCTCCGGCCCGATCCGGGTAGTCGATGAGCGCGAGGTCGGGCACCGAGTATGCGTCGTGAAAACGGGCCGTGAACCCTGCCAACGCATAGGGCTTCACCACCCCCGTTGGCACCGCGTAGATGCGGAATCGCGGCGTGACCACCCCCAGCATGGCGAGGGCCGGATCGTAGACCCGGTTGTCGTAGTCCACCAGCTCGTCTGAGCCCTCTTGGGTCTGCTCCCACCCGGTCGTGAGCTGCTTCTGACCCAGCTGCACGCCGCCGAAGATGCCGACCTCCAGCCACCAGGTGGGGAGGTAGCCGAGGGCCATGCCCGTCTCGAGAGCGGTGCCCTGCAGGAAGGTCTCGTACTCGTACACGTCCTGGGTGCTCAGGCCACCGCGATCGTCCTGCTCCACCCAGACGCGGGCGTCGTAGCGACGGTCGACATCGCCCATGCCTGCGCCGAAGTGGACCTCGATCACGC
>JAERSX010000370.1 GCA_016845285.1 Deltaproteobacteria bacterium
GTTCCAGGCCCTGCGTGAACCCACCGACATCACGCGGATCGGCCACACCCATCCAAGGGTCCGGCAAGACCTCGGAGGCCCCGTTGCGGGCGGATGTGATCACCGGCACTCCACAGGCCAGGGCTTCCCAGGTGACGTTGGCGAAGGGGTCGTAGCGGGTCGGGAGCACCAGGGCAGCCACCCGACCCAACAGCTCCTCGGCACGGTCCACCTCCCCGAGGAAGTCCACGCGCTCACCGAGGCCGAGGCGCTGCGCCAGGCGCCGGAACCGGCCCATACGACGGTCCAGTCCCCCCACCCAGAGCCGAGCAGAGGGAAGGCCCACCACCGCCTTGAGCGCGGTCTCGAGGCCCTTTCGGGCAAATCCGTGACCGAGGAAGAGCACGATGGGCGCAGCCTGTTCCTGCCCCCCGACGGGCCGGAAGCCGAACCGGTCCAGGTCCACGCCGTTGTAGACCACACGCACGCGCTCGGGGTCCACACCGGCCCCGTCCACCAGCTCCCGCGCAGCCATCTGGCTGTTGGCTACGACGACCGGGGCCGCCAACGCCCTGGCCTCCTGAGCCAGCTCCCACCGGTCTGCTCGGCCCACTCGCCAGGCGCGGCGGGTCTCCAACCAGGCTGTGTGGCTGCCGCCGCCAGCCCGGTAGAGATCCACGCCCCCCACCCGCACGAAGCCGAGGACGCGATCGACCCTGTCGCGCGGAAGCGCGTCGGCCCACGCCTGCATCGCACGGCTGTGCCCCACACGGCCGCGCCCAGTCCGCGGCGCGACGAAGACATCGACGCCGTCGAGGTACTCCCCAGGCTCCAGCACCTGGGCCCGCACCTCGTGACCCTGCGCCACCAGGTATCGGGCG
The DNA here is from genome assembly GCA_016845285.1 of Deltaproteobacteria bacterium. Taxonomy (GTDB): domain Bacteria; phylum Myxococcota_A; class UBA796; order UBA796; family UBA2385; genus BH17. Next base: position 861 of record JAERSX010000370.1, read on the forward strand.
AAGCCGTGGACGAAGCGTTCGGTGCCCCCTTGGGTGCTGATCCGACGCACCACCAGGCCGAACCTCACGGTCCTTCCTCCAGCCCCAGCCAAGCAGGAGCCACCCCCTGCTGGGCCAGGTAGTGCCGGCCCCACTTCAGGCCCACGCTGAGAGCGCCAAGGCCTGCCACCACCACACCACGCGGGCCATCCAGGAAAGCAACCCTGAGTAGAAGCGCCTTCACCAGGTGTAGCGGCGGACGGAGCACCACGTCCCACCAGTGCGCCCGCCGGCCCGCCGCCAGGGCCAGCGTCGCCTGGCGAGCCGTGTAGGCCTCGATGGTGGCCAGGTGTTCGCCCAGGTGGCGGTAGGGGTGATGGTGCAGCGGCGTCTGGAGGCGTCCCACCGTCCCCTCGACCTCGACGCGATCGTGGGGGTCCTCACCACCCCACCGAGCCGCGTCTTGGCGAAAGAGACGAATCCGCCGGTCCGGGTACCAGGTGCCATGTCGAAGCGGCGCGCCTCCCCACCAGCTCAACCGAGGCATGGAGAAGGCCACACGCCCACGTGGATTGGTGATGGCCTCCGTCACCTCGTCGGCGAGGGCAGCGGGCACCCGCTCGTCGGCATCGATGGACAGCACCCATGGATGGCTCAGCAAGGCCAGCGCTCGGTTCTTCTGAGCCACGTGGCCCGGCCAGTCCGTCTGCACGACGCGTGCCCCCATGGCCTCGGCCAGGGCCACGGTGCCATCGGTCGACCCACTGTCCAAGACCACCACCTCGTCAGCGAACGCCACGCTCCGAAGGGCGTCGCCGAGACGATCTTCCTCGTCCCTCGTGATGATCGCGACACTCAGCGGCGGCATGCGCTCATCCTCCCGCTCCTGCCGCGCAGGCGTCGCCTTGACGCTCTCGCCCTGTGAGCATACCGTCCGGTGCCCTGGCGACGTACCCAAGTGGTTAAGGGGCGGGTTTGCAAAACCTGTATTCACCGGTTCAAATCCGGTCGTCGCCTCCTTCTCTGCCGCGGCGGAGTCCTGCAGAGCTTCGGCCGCGTGGGGCTCCGCCGCTGCTGCGTCTGTTGAGACACAAGTCTTTCGCGCTGTTCGCGCTGTTCGCGCTGACCGTGATGGTCGCGCCAGGCTGCAGCGATCCACCCAATCCACCGCCGCTGCCCGGCCCGCCGGACATGCCGCACTGGTCCACCGCGCCCCATGTCGTCTGGAGCGGGCCCAGTTCCTGGAGCGATCGACCCGGGGTGATCGTCGTCGAGCGTACGGGCGGTCCTCTCGACCTCCTCCTTCACGATGCCGATCTCGCCACCTTCCTCAACGATCGCTTCCAGGCGTGGTTCCTGACACCCGATGTGAGCCCTCCCCCGCTGCCCTCCCACGGCGTGGTCTTCGTGAGCCAGGGCGGCTGCATGCTCCGTCCGGCCGTCGTCCCACAGACCGCCGCAGACTGGGTCGATCTGGCAAACGAAGTCCTCGTGGATCTCGCAGAAGGGCAGAGTCGCGGCCGGGCATGGCCGAGCACACCGATCTGGGCATCGCTGACGCCGACGCCGGGCCATCCCCTGCACCTTCGCTGTCCTGAGTTGTCAGAGCCCCCAGAACCCTGACCACGTCGGAATCGCGTGGTTACACTCCGCCACCTTAGTCGGAGGGCAGGTGCTCGAAGAACAGATGCAGGCGTTTGCCATGCTGGGTGCCGAGTGGGTGCTCTATCTGCTGGTGCTTCTGTCGATCGTATGTGTCGGCATCGCCGTGGAGCGCGTGGTCTACAGCGTTCTCAACACGTCCCCTGGCGCCACCCTCGAACCCCTCATGACGCGCTTCGTCGCGGACGGCGATGCGCAAGCCCTCGCCAGCGGCCTCGACAAGGTCAAGGGCATCGACGCCCGCGTGCTCAAGGCGGGGGCGGAAGCCGGCGCCCGTGGCGGTGCCGACTCCGCTGAAGAGGCCCTGGCCGGCGCCATGGTCATCGAGCGGACGCGCCTGTCTCGCGGCCTCATCGTCATCGGCAGCACGGGCGCCAACGCCCCCTTCATCGGCCTCTTCGGCACCGTGCTCGGCATCATGCGAGCCTTCGCCGACCTGTCCATGGAGACCGATGAAGCCGCTGCGAGCGTCATGGCCGGCATCTCCGAGGCCCTGGTCGCCACCGCGGTGGGCCTGTTGGTCGCCATCCCGGCTGTGGTGCTGTTCAACACCTTCACCCGGCGCAACAAGGAGCAGATCGCCCGCACGGAGAGCCTCGGACACACCCTGCTCAGCGTGCTGCGCCGCCGACCCAGCGAGGTCACGGAGCCGGGCGTCGTCCGGAGCGCCTGATGGCAGGCAAGCTCGGTGGAAGCGATGAGGAAGCCATCGTCGACATCAACATCACGCCTTTCGTCGACATCGTGCTGGTGGTGCTGATCATCTTCATGGTGACGGCGACCTACATCGTGCAGAAAGACGCCATCAAGGTAGAGCTTCCCGACGCAGCCACCGGCGAAAGCACCGAGACCACCTCACTCGGGCTCACGCTCACCGAGGGTGGCGAGCTCTACCTAGACGGCGCGGACATCACCGAGGACGGACTTCGAGAATTCATCCGCACGGAGAAGCGCCGCATCAAGGTGGAAGGTGGCGACCTCATCTGTCTGATCGCTGCAGACAAGACCGTCCCTCATGGCGACGTCATCGCGCTCATCGACCTGATCCGCCAGGAAGGCGTGGCCAAATTCGCCCTCAACATCGAGGGAGCCGAGCTGCCGCCAGAGGCCGCCGGTGCCGTCGGCGCTCCGGTCGGCGGCGGGACGACGGACGCGCCATGAGCGGCAGCCCGATGCCCAGCCAAGTCGCCGACCACGCCTGCGCAGCACCTGAGGCGAGAGAGTCGATGCCAAGGCGCAGCGCCAGGGTCCGAGACCCGGAGGCGCTGTGACCCTCGCGCCCTTCGAGCGGCCCCCTCCCTGGCAACGCGCCCTCAAGGTCGGTGCCGTGGTTGTGTCCCTCGGACTCCATCTGGGCCTGGGGGCGGGCGGCAACTACTACGCAGCGCTCCACGCGGTGAAGGAAAAGGCCGACACCTGGGTCGAGATGGAGGTCGTGGTCGCGCCAGAGCCCCCACCTCCGCCGCCAGAGCCGCCGCCGCCACCGCCCGAACCCGAAGAGCCGAAGCCCAAGCCCAAGCCCAAGAAGGTGGAGTTCGAGGAGACCGTCAAGGAGCCTCCTCCGCCGGAGGCGAAGCCCGAGCGGCGACGGGTGCGGCGGGTGCAGGGGCTGTCGCGAAGCTCCTTCGGAG
>JAERSX010000371.1 GCA_016845285.1 Deltaproteobacteria bacterium
ATCCCGGCCACAGGCGGACCGCCCGCGAGGCCAGCCCGGGACCCCCAGCGCATGGCCCTGGTGCGACAGTACCGGGCCCAACGCCTGGTGCTGCGCGGCGAGACCGAGGTCCAGCCCGGCAACGCCTACGCCTTCAGCTCGGGCTACAGCCCCTACCCCTACGGTCCCGTCGGTCTCTCCCACACCACCGTCATCCACGAGCCGGCCACCACCACCCGCACCTGGGGCATCTACAAGGGACCCCAGCGCCTCGCCGTGCCCACCTTCCTGTCGGCCGCAGGCGAAGTGGACCGCAGCGCTGCGCTGAGCGAGCAGATCACCAAGAGCCGCAAAGCGACCCGGAGCTGGTTCACGGTGGCTGGCGTGGGCGGCGCTGCCATCATGACGGGCATGGTGGGCATGGGCGCCGCCGAGGAGCTCGGCACGGCGCAGGCCTACAACACCGTGGCCCTGAGCGGCGTGGGCTTCCTGGTCACCGGGCTCGTCGCCGCGTCCTTCCCGTCGGCCAAGGCCCAAAAGCTGGCGCGCTACCCGTCGGCCACGCTGACCGTCGACGAGGCCCAGGGGCTGGTCGATCGACACAACGACGCCCTGCGCGAAGAGCTCGGCTTGACCGCAGACGAGGTCTGGTCCATCGAGGTGGGCAACAACCGGCGCTGAGCGCGAGCCTCACCGGGCCGGATCAGCCACCCGTGTCGTCACCGCCACCGCCGAGGTCCACGACGGGCGTGAACTGGAAGCTCACGGTCGCCGGACTCTCGAGGCCGTCGTCATCGAAGGCGATCTCGCCCCGGACAAGGGTGTCCCGCTCACCGGCCACCACGTCGTAGCCACACACACCCACCGGAATGGTGATGGCCTGCCCCCCGTTGAGCGGCGGCAGCTCCACGGGGTTCTCGGTGTAGCCCTCGATGCAGAGGTGCACGAAGTCGAAGTCGTCGATGACGAGATCGAGGCGTGACGAGCCCGTGTTGCTCAGGGTGATGAACTGGGCGTCGTAGCCACCCTCGGGCAGGTCGTCGGGCCAGCCCGCGAAGTCGACCTGCGTCCAGGTGAGCTTGCTGGGGCTCGCACTCAGCTCGCCCTTGGGTCCGCAGGCCACGGGTCCGGCGATGCCGACCATGCCTGCCAGGAGTGCCAGAGCGCCTCGGGCCATTCGTACCAACCCCACTCACAGAGGGCTCGGTATAGCACCTCGCCGCGGTCCCGGAGGAGGTCCTCCCAGGTGAGTCGGGGCTCGTGGCGACGCAGGCGCCACCCGGCGACGCTCAGACGCGCCATCAGCGCGCTCAGGTCGTCGGGAACGGGGCCGGTGGGCATGCCGCAGGCCAGCCACCAGCCACCCTGGTGGTGGACGGCCCGGCCGACCACCTGGCCGGCCCCCGTGGGCACCCCAGACACCGGTCCCACCGGTCGCCACCCCCTCGCCAAGGGCAGACGGGGCTCCAGCGATCCGTCGTCCTGCACCCGCCAGAGCATCGGTGGGGCCATGTGGACCGCCTTGAGCCCGCTCCGAATCCAGAGCGCGATCAAGGGCTTGGTCTCGCGTGCGCGAGCGGCGGGCCGCACCCCCTGGCGGGTCAGCGGTGCGTAGGCCATGACGGTGGACGCAGCCCGGCGCACCCGACGTGGCGGACTCAGATCGGCCCAGGGTCCCAGCACCCGATCGGCCGAGACGAGCCCGATGTCAGGCACGAGATCTCCGGCCAGGTCAGCAATCACCTCGTCGGGGACCACGCGCGCCACCGGCACGGGGCTGCGGCGGTCATCCCGGAAGGGTGCATCGAGGCCGTGTACCGCCGCCACGGCCCGGAGCTCCGCCACCGCGGCGCGACCATCGAGCACAGCGCCATGAACCCGCAGAAATTCGGTGTCCCAGGCGGCGAGCTCGTCCTTGTCGAGGCCCCGCGCCGTGGAGATCCGGACGAGGCGGGCCGCGTCCATGGGATCGGGCAGGCGCTCGTCTCCTGCAAAGGGGTCAGCCGCCGTGAGCGACTCGGGCCAGGCGCGCTCGAGGTCTTCGATCGGCCCCGGAAAGCCCCGGAGCTTGGTCACCGGCGTGCCCTCACGCTGGGCATCTCGGTGCCCTCTGCCGCCTCGATGTGCAGGCGACGGATTCGCTCGGCCAGCTCGGGCGGCCCCTCCACTCGTACATCGGGACCGAAGCCGAGGATCCAGCTCTCCAGCTCGGGGGACAGTCCCACCTCGATGCGCAGGCGTACCCCCCCATCGCTGGTGGCCTCCACCTGCTGTGAGCGGTGCCAGACACGCTCGCGCACGTACGGCGAGGCCCGGCGCCGGAAGCGGAGGGTCACCTCGCTCTGCTTGCCCCCGATGATGCCGAAGGCGTCGCCCACGAGCTCCTTGGGATCGTAGTCGTCGGGGTAGTCGAACTTGTCCTTGCGCAGCCGCTCGAAGTGGCGGCAGCGGTCGACGGCAAAGGTCTTGACCTTGCCCTCCTCGACATCGAGGGCGAACAGGTAGAGGCCCTGGCGGTAGGTGGCCAGGGTCAGGGGGTGGAGCAGGTAGGCGCGGGTGCGGCCCGTGGGCTTGGCGTAGTGGGCGCGGGCGGGGTTCTGGTAGAGCAGCGCCGTGAGGATGTCCTCGATGCGATCGGCATCCTGGGTGTGGTCCTTGCGGTGCTCGGGCACGGCCATGAACTTCCGCTCCAGATCGCGGGCGTGCTCGGCGCTCTTGCCCACCGCCAGCGACGAGATGGTCTCCAGGGCATCGTCCATGTCCTGGGCGAAGCCCGTCCCCTCGAGGAAGTCGAAGAGCTGACGACCGAAGCGGAGGCTCACAAGCTCCAGCAGGCTGACCTGGACACCCTTGCGCCCGTAGCGTGCGTCGAGCCAGAGCTTGCGGCTGGGGCCACGGCCCTCCGAACAGACGGGCAGATCGATGGCACGCAGGTCGGCGAGGTAGCGACGCAGGGTGCGGTCGTCGAGATCGAAGCGCCGCATCAACTCGCCGGAGGTCGTCCCGCCTTGCTGGAGCATCAGCTCGACGATGCGCACGAACTTCTGGGACTTGTTGAGGGCGGAGTCGTCGAACTCCTTGTCGGGAGCAGGCACACGCGTCGGCTTCATGGTCGTCTCCATGGTTCCCCCCAGGGCCAGATCCACTATCCAGCAGCCCGCGGGTCTCCCGGCCTTGACGGACATCTATCGACCGGGCAGGCAGGGTGCCACGGACAGTCATCGTCCGCAATCTGATCCAGGGTCCGGTCCTCCGGGACCGAAGGTACCACCTACGGAACGGCAGCGAAGTAGGCTGTTCCCATGGATGATCGCCAGTACTCTCCCGCCGTCGCCCGCAACCGTGAGCCCATCGCGAAGGTCCTCGACGCAGTCCTCCCGCCCAGCGGACTGGTCCTCGAGGTGGCTGCCGGCACGGGAGAACACGGCGTCTTCTTCGCGGAGCGCTTCCCCCAGCTCACCTGGCAATCCAGCGACGTCGACCTCGCGGCGCTCCAGAGCATCCGCGCCTGGCAGGCCAAGGCGGGGCTCGACAACCTGCGCCCTCCCGTTCACCTGGATGTGACCGAGGCCACCTGGCCCGTCGAGCGGGCCGTCGCCATCTTCAACGCGAACATGATCCACATCTCCCCCTGGGAGACCACGCTGGGCCTGTTCGATGGAGCCGCTCGTCTGCTCCCCGCCGGGGCGCCCGTGGTCATGTACGGCCCGTACCGGATCGGCGGCGCGCACACCGCGGCCTCCAACGCACGCTTCGAGCAGTGGCTCAAGCAGCGCGACCCCAGAAACGCCGTGCGCAACCTGGAGACCGTCGTGGCCGAGGCGGAGAAGCGGGGTCTGGAGCTGGACCACCGCATCGAGATGCCGGCAAACAACCAGACGCTGGTCTTCCGCCGCCGACCCGACTGATCAGAGCGAGGTCTCGCGGTGCTGCTGGCGCCCTAGGCGATGCGGTTCGGCGGCACGTCACCGCCCAGCGCAGCCACCATGTTCCGGGCGGCCAGCTCGGCCATCTTGCGCCGGGTGCCACGGGTGGCCGAGCCGAGATGGGGCGCGAGGATCACGTTGTCCAGGGCAAGAAGTGCCGGCTCCACCTGGGGCCCGTGGGCGTAGACGTCGAGGCCTGCGGCCGCGATCTGCCCGGGCCGCAGGGCCTCGGCGAGGGCTGAGTCGTCGACGACAGGCCCCCGGGAGGTGTTGACGAGCACGGCGGTGGAATTCATGGCGGAGAAGGCGGCAGCGCCGATGAGGCCGCGCGTCTCGGGCCGAAGGGGGAAGTGCAGGCTGACCACATCGGCCATGCCCAGAAGCTCGTCGAGGCCGACCGGCAGAGAGGGCAGCTCCTGGGGATCTCCACGGTGGTGGACCAGGGTCATTCCGAAGGCCTGCGCCCGCTCGGCGGTCGCACGGCCGATGCGGCCCATGCCGACGATGCCCAGCACCCCGCCGCGCAGGTCGAGGCCGCGCAACATGGTGGGGCGCCACCCCTCGAACTCCCCACGCCGAACGAGGCGATCTCCCTCCACCACCCGCCGGGAAGCCGCCAGCAACAGCGCCATGGCGAGGTCGGCGGTGGCGTCGGTGAGCACCCCCGGAGTGTTGGTGCAGATCACCCCGCGGGCTCGCGCCGCCGCCAGGTCGAGGTTGTCGAAGCCCACGGCGTGCTGCGCCACCACACGGAGCGGGCCAGCGTCGAGCACAGCGGCGTCGATGCGATCGGTGGGCATGGGCACGAGCCCCACACAGCCGCCGACCCGGTCCAAGAGCACCGCACGATCGATGGGGCGAGGGCCAGCGCGCACGTCCACCTCGAGACCGGCATCCGCCAAGATCTGAAGGCCGATGGGGTCGATCTCCTGGGTCACCAGCACGCGCATCAAGCCGCCTCCGTCGCCGCTGTCGGGAGGCAGCGGTCCACGATCACGCGTTAGCCGACCCGCCCGGAGAGCGCATGGAAGCCGACGTCCTCGTCATCGGAGCCGGTACCGCAGGTGCCGCTGTAGCGCGGGCCTGCGCCAAGAAGGGCCTGCGTACCTTGTGCCTCGAGCGGGGGGTCCTCGACCAGGCTGGCGCACGTTGGATCAACGGCGCACCCGGCTGGGCCTTCGACGAGGCGGGGCTCGCCCGCCCGGCCCCCCCCGAGCTGCGCGGCGACGGCGGGCTCTTCCACATGGTGGCCGGCTGGGGCCCGACCCGCGTGAGCATCGCCGACAGCGAGGTGCTCGAGGTGGACATGCGCCTGCTGGTGGCCCGCCTCCAAGCAGACGCGCGACGCTTCGGAGCCGACATCGTGGGCGAGCGGCCGGTCCACAGCGTCGAAGAGCTCCCCGACGAGGTTCGGGTCCAGACCGACGCGGGCACCCTGCGCGTCCGCACCGTGGTCGACGCCACAGGCCTCGGCGGACTCGATCTCCTCGGTGGACCGCCCACCCCGCGCACCTTGCTCTGCACGGCCGCCCAGCAGGTCCACGCCCTTGGAGACATCCAAGCCGCCCAAGCCTGGCTGCGCGAGCAGGACGCCCAGGACGGAGATGTCCTCTGCTTCACGGGCGTGGCCGGTGGCTACAGCATCGTCAATGTCCGCGTCCACGAGCACTCCCCATACGGTCCGGAGGTGAGCTTGCTCACCGGCTCGATCCCCGCACGGGGGCACCGAGCCGGCCAGCCCTTGCTCGACGACTTCGTCGCCGCCCACGACTGGGTGGGAGAGCGCCGCTTCGGCGGAGCGCGGGCCATTCCCGTGGCCGGTCCCCACGCCGTGCTCGGCCGGGGTCGTATCGCTGGCATCGGCGACGTGGTGGGCCAGGTCTTCGCCGCCCATGGCTCGGGCATCGGGGCTCAGCTCGTGGCCTCCGAGCTCCTCGCGTCCACCCTCGCCGACGGCCGCACCCCGTTCGAGTACAGCGTGGCCTGGCACAGAACCTACGGCGGTCGCTTTGCTGCGTCCGCGATCTTCGCCGCCTTCTCCCGCGAGCTGAGCGAATCCGAGCTCACCGAGCTCATGGACTCGGGTGTCCTGGGACCCACCCTCGTGGCAT
>JAERSX010000372.1 GCA_016845285.1 Deltaproteobacteria bacterium
CTCGTGGGCCTCGAGGGGGACCTCCTTCAGCACGCTCACGGTGCCGTCGGTGCCCACATGCTCGATGCGGGCCACCGTGGCAGAGGGCACGGTCACCGACTGCTCGTTGCTGCGGAAGTCGCCCGAGGACATGGTGGCCACGTGGGTCTGGGAGTCGGCGGACCACTTGCCCATGCGATGGGGGTTCTGGCGGGCGAAGGCCTTGACGGCGGCGGGGGCGCGACGGTCGGAGTTGCCCTCGCGGAGCACCGGGTTCACCGCACTTCCCTTGACCTTGTCGTAGCGGGCCTTGATGGCGAACTGCGTGTCGTCTTCGGGCTCGTCGGGGTAGTCGGGCAGCGCGTAGCCCTGGGCCTGGAGCTCGGCCACGGCGGCCTTGAGCTGGGGGATGGAGGCGCTGATGTTGGGCAGCTTGATGATGTTGGCCTCGGGCCGGAGCGCCAGCGCGCCGAGCTCGGCGAGGGCATCGGAGACCCGCTGCTCCTCGGTCAGCATGTCTGGGAACACGGCCAGCAGGCGGCCCGCCAGGGAGATGTCGCGCGTCTCGACGTGGACGCCAGCAGCGCCTGCGAAGGCCTCGATGACCGGCAGGAAGCTGTAGGTGGCCAGGGCGGGGGCTTCGTCGGTGTGGGTGTAGATGATCGTGGGCTGGACATCGGACATGGTCGCGCTTCTCTCTGGGCTGGTTCGGAGGCCGCTCCCTAACCGCCTGTGAATCCCGGGCATGATGGGCACCTGGAGGGCGCGTGTCCACGAAGCTGACCCACTACATCGACCTCATCGACAGGCAGGTCGAGGGGCGGCGATGGATCTGCACCTCGCCCGTGGCAGTTCCGGCGGTCAACCTCGCCAACTGGCTCATGAAGAGAGGCGCCCTGGGCTGCTTCGTGGTGGCCAGCTCATTGGGGACCGGTGCCACCGAGCTCGGCGATGGCGTGGAGATGGTCTTGCTGGGGGGAACGGCAGACGACTGGATGGCGTCGCTCCACGCCTCCGAGGCCGCCCTGCAAGAGCTCCCAGCCGAGGTGCTGGCACGCCTCGAGGCCTTCGATCCCACCGGCGAGGCCCGGGTGATCGGACCGCTCTTCGCCCAGGCCGAGACCGTGGCCGGGCGACGCCTGCTGGGGGCGCGACCCTGGGCCTGGAGACGCCTCGAGGACAAGACCATCATCGAAGCGGTCTGGGACGCCGCAGGGGTGACCCGGGCACCGGCCGAGGTGGTGAGCGTGGCTGACGCGAACGCCGCCCACGAACGCCTCGACCAGGGCCGAGGCACCGTGTGGGCCGCCGACAACAAGAGCGGCTGGTATGGCGGTGCGTCGCGGATCCGATGTGTCCGCACCCCCGAAGAAGAAGCCGAGGCGACCGCCCTCTTCGCCCCCATGGCCGACCAGGTGCGGGTGATGCCCTTCCTCGAAGGGGTGCCCTGCAGCATCCACGGCATCGTCTTCGCCGAAGACATCGTGGCCCTGCGGCCCATGGAGATGGTCGTGCTCCGACGCCCCGCGAGCACGCAGTTCCAGTACGCCAAGGCGGCCTCCCTGTGGGATCCGGCACCCGCAGATCGGGAGGCCATGCGCGAGGCCGCCCGCCGCGTCGGCAGGTGGCTGAGAGCCGAGGTCGGCTACCGGGGCAGCTTCACCATCGACGGCGTGATGACCGTCGACGGCTTCCGTCCCACCGAGCTCAACCCACGCTTCGGCGCCGCGCTGGGCGTCATGGCCCAAGGCATCAAGGGCCTCGATCTCTACCTGCTGCACCTGCTCATCGCCGAAGGCCTCGAGCTGGACTTCCGCCCCGATGACCTGGAGGCCCTGCTCGTCGCTGCTGCCGACGAGCACCGCTCGGCCTCGGCGAGCGCCATGGTGAAGCGGGCCCCCGAGGAGACGCAGACGCTGTCCTTGGTGCACACCGAGGAGGGCTGGCGCATCGCAGGAGAGGGCGAGACAGCAGAGGCGTCCGCCACCTGGGGCCCGGCGGCAACAGGGGGAATCGTGCTGCTGAAGCTGGCCGCCGAGCACCTCCCCAAGGGACCACCCGCAGGTCCGCTGGTGGCGGACGCGCTCATGTTCCTCGACGCACACTGGAGCCTCGACATCGGGCCCCTCGAGGCGGCGACGGACGTCCGTTCGCGCTGAGGCGCAGGCTCAGGCGCCGTCCACCCGACCGAAGCGCTCCAGACGCAAGACGGCCTTGCCCGCGTCCCGGGAGGCCTCGAGATCGACCGTCCCCTCGACCACCCAGTCGCGATCGTCGCTGGGGTCGCGGAGGGTCTGCCGAACCCCATCTTCACCGTCGAACCAGAAGTACTGGGGGCCGCGTGCGTCGGCCCCGAGGTCGATGTCGAGGCGTCCCCCTTCGTCTCGACCGTGTTCGTCTTCGTAGAAGTCCAGCACGGCGAAGAGCTCGTCCCGGGACATGGCCGCACCCGGCGGGAGCTGCTCGGCCGCGATGGCCTTCACCCAGCCGAAGGCCGCGCTGCGCACCATCCGCCGGAAGGCCGCCTTGTGCTCGGTCACATCCAGTGGCGGAGGGGGCGCCTCGGGCACGGCAGCGTCGTCGGTGGCCCCGAAGCGCTCCCACTCGTGGACGATGGAGGCATCGACGCTCCGCACCACGACGCCCAGCCAGACCCGCAGCTCGTCCAAGGTGACCACGCCCTCGGGGGCATGAGCTGAGTCGCCGAGATGGGGGGGGATCTCCCGCTCCAGCACCCGGAGGGCATCCGAGAGGTAGCGGAGCAGCAGCCCTTCGTGGGGCATGAGGTCGAACTCCGTCACCATCTCCGCGAAGGAGGATCCCCGCTCGAACATCATGCGGACCACCGACTTCGGGCTGGGTCCGCCGTCTTCCAAGACCGAGGGACCAGGGTCGGTGAACCAGGGGTTGGCCTCACTCCAGGCCCCGAAGGAGTCCATGACGTAGTCGGCGAGTGGGCGGGGCCAGGTGGCCTCCCGAGACCGGTTCTGAGCCTCGATGCGGGCCTCGAGGGACTCGGCCACCTCCTCCTTGGCCTCCTCCCACAGCCGCGTCCCCTCGGCCTTGGCCTGGGCACGCAGCAGGGGCTTCGGATCGTCCAGGACCGACTCCACCACGCTGAGCGCATCCAGGGCGAAGTCCTTGGAGAGCTCGTCGAGGCCGTGCAGGGCGTGCTCCAGGAAGGGCCCGAGCGACCGCTGCGACTTGAGCTTGCGCCGGCGGTCGATGGTGTCCTGGCCGGGGATGCGCCAGGCCTCCTCTCCGTCCGTCTCCACCCGCTGGAGGTGCAGGGGCTGCAGGAGCTCGACCAGGGTGTCCACCATGGCGTGAGCCTCGGCCCGCGGGACGGCGTCGAGCTGGGCCCGGTCCACGAGCGCATGGAGGTCGCTCACGCGTGCACCCGGGCGCCCCAGCACACCCAGCACCAGAGTCGGGGTCATCGAGAATGGAGCCACCAGGGCGTGTGGGCGGCTGTCGCGCAGTCGCTCGTACCGCGCCTCGTCCCAGCGCACGAAATTCCTGGGCTCACCGCGCTTTCGGTACTTCTTCTTCTTGGCCTTCGCCTTTGCCGCCTCGATCTTGTTGACGATGATGTGCTCGGGTGGCTGCACCCAGACATGCCCCTGTTCACGCCGTCCAGCCCGACCCGCGATCTGGTGGAACTCGCGCGCACTGAGGATGCGGGTGTCGCGGCCGTCGAACTTGTAGAGCTGGGTGAACACGACGGTGCGGACCGGCATGTCCACGCCCACACCCAGCGTGTCGGTGCCACAGATCACGTGGACGAGCCCGTCGTTGGCGAGGCGCTCCACCAGCCTTCGGTAGCGAGGCAACATCCCGGAGTGGTGGATGGCGATGCCGTGGGGCAGCAGACGAGCGAGCATCTTGCCGAAGGGGCTGCCCAGACGCTGACCCCGCAGGCGCTCGCGGATGGTGGCGCGACGGGCGTCGGCCCCCTCCGACAGGGCAGGGTGCCCCAGCAGCTTGCCCCGCAGCAGCCCCGCCTCGCTCGAGGCATCCTTGCGGCTGAAGTAGACGACGTAGACCGGGGTGAGCCGCTGCTCGACGGCGTCGACGATGGAGTCCGCCACCGGGGTGAGCCGCCAGTCGTACTTCAAGGGGATGGGCCGCTCCTTCGAGAGGACCAGCGCGGTGTCGTGACCGGTGAGGGTCTCCACCTTCGCGCGCATGTCGTCGGGCTTGCCCACCGTGGCGGACATCAACAGGTGCCTGGCGTCGGGCATCTCCAGCAAGGGCAACAGCCAGTGCATGCCGCGATCTCGGTCGCCGAAGTAGTGGAACTCGTCCATCACGACCACCGAGAACGGCGTCTCGCGGCCCTCGACCAACGCCATCTGAGAGAGGATCTCGGCGGTGCAGCAGATGACCAGCGCGTCGTCGTTGACCGCACCATCGCCCGTGATCAGGCCCACATTGCGGGGGCCGAAGTCTTCGCACAGCGCGAAGAATTTCTCGTTGACCAGCGCCTTGGTGGGCGCGGTGTAGATGCTCCGCTGGCGCTTGGCGAAGGCGAGGAAGTGGGCGAACAGGGCCACCATCGACTTGCCTGAGCCCGTGGGCGTGCACAGCAGCACGTTGCGGTCTGCGGCCAGCTCCATGAAGCCCTCGTCTTGGGCCGCGTACGGCTCCCGCCCCCGGCTCGTGCACCACTCCGAGAACTGGAAGTAGAGCTCCTCGGGATCTTCGCTGCCCTCGATCTGGGCCAGCAGCGGACCGAAGCGACCCTCCACGTCGCGCTGGTAGGCGACCGCCAGGCCCTCGAAGGTGAGGGCCTCGAGGTGCGCCAGGGGTGTGGGGAGGGTGTCGAGGGGCAGCCGCGCATAGACCGCCTGGAGC
>JAERSX010000373.1 GCA_016845285.1 Deltaproteobacteria bacterium
TGATAGACCGGGGCGTCCACCACCACCGGGTCCTGCGCACAGGCCACCAGCACCAGGGGCAGCAGCGTGCGAAGGGAAGACATGCCAGCTCCGATAGGCTAGGACAACGGTCGGTCCGCACGGTGCGGAGGCCGCCGTCGCGGCGCCCGCCTCCGCTAACCGCTCCAACGGGACCAAAGGGAACCAGCGCATGGCTGAACACGGCCAGAAGGGCGGGCGCACATGAGGAAGCTCGAACATGCAGTGGCGGCTGTCCAGGCAACGGCGCGGCGAGCAGCGTCCCGTCGGGTGCGCACGAACGCCGGTCAGGTACAGCCTGCCAGGCTTGTCATTCGTCTCGATGATGCCGATCTGCCAGGAGTCCTCGGTGAAGGCGACGTGCTCCAGCTTGGGGACTGGCGCAAGCTGATCAGCGGTGCCGTCGAGTGGCTGGGCCCGGTGGACGTGACGGTGCTCGCCACCCACAGTGGCGATCATGGCTCGCTGGCGGAGATCATCCGCTTCGCCCACCGCCTCGAGTGCCGCACCCTTCTCGTGACCGACGGGACCGGCATCGACCTCCATCGGGCGGAAGAGCTGGTCGACCGTGGCCTCGATCGAGTGCAGGTGCTGGTGGGCGGTGTCTCCGACGAGATCCAGCGCTCCGTGGTGGGCAACTCTGCTGTGGAGGCCACCGAGGCCGTCCGCGCCCTCGTCGAGGCGCGGCGCGATCGCGAGGCCGACCTGGACATCGAGGTGGTGGTTCCCTGGCGTGGCCGCGCCGACGAGGAGGTTCGCGCCGTGCTCGGCTGGGCTCGGCAGGTGGGCGCCAACGGCTTTCGGGTGATGCCGCCCTGGAAGGCGGACCAGCTGCCTGCCGATCCTGAGCTCCTCGATGCATTGCTCGCCGATCAGCGCCCGTTCAACCGCAGCGAGCGTGCAGCCATCTCGGAGCTCCACGCCATGGTCGCCCACCAGGACGGTCTCCCCGGCCTCGCCAGGCGCAGCGGCCCCGTGCGGCGTCGGCGCTTCCGCTGCCCCGTCGGAGGGCAGCGTGTCGAGGTCACCGCTCTGGGGCAGGTCTGCAGCTGCCCGTTCCAGCCCGCCATCGGCACGTTGGATGGTCGCCTCGAGCAGGTCTGGGCGAACGCCGGCCGGCACCTCGAGGCCATCTCGGCCTGCGACCGTGCCTGTGCCCACCCCGAGCTCGCGCCGGCGCGGGTACTTCCCCGGGCTGGCGCTCCGCGCTGAAGGCCTGCCCGGCCGACGAAAGGGACCTGACGTGAGAGTCAACCTCGACAGCATTCCCGCCGCGGGCCGAAAGGTCGTGTTCACACACGAGCGTGCCTGGGCGTCCGAAGCGGCTGCCCTCGCCTTGGAGGGGCCGGCCACGTCCCTGAACGGAGACCTCCGCCTCAGCACGGAGGGCGCCCACATCCGGGTGCGCGGCACCCTCGAGGCGACGACCGACCTTCACTGCCATCGCTGCGGGAGTCCGGTGACCATCACCCTCTCCGGCGAGGTCGACCTTGGCTACGCTCCCGCCGGCGAGGCGCTCGTGCTCGACGAGGACGTGGAGCTCGAGGCCGCCCAGCTCGACCAGGGCTGGTACAGCGGCGGGCGCCTCGACATGGTCCAGGTTCTCTCCGAGCAGCTTGCACTATGGCTTCCAGAGCGCATTCGCTGCGAGGATCCGGGTGTGACGCGGCACGGGGAAGGCACCTGCGCCCTGCCCACAGCTGATGAGGGACCGGCGCCGGGGCGGCAGCGCCCGTTCGCCAACCTCCGCCTACCCGAATAGTGGCGCTGTCGATCCGTTTCGTGGCGCGTCGGCGCCCCCCTGGCTCACCAGCATCGAGCCCACCAGGAGAATTCCCATGGCTGTCCCTAAGAAGCGCACCTCGAAGAGTCGCCGGGGAATGCGTCGCTCGCACGACGCCATCAAGCACACCGCGGCAGTCACCGACTGCCCCCACTGCGGTGAGCTGAAGCTGATGCACCACATCTGCGAGAGCTGCGGTGCCTACCGCGATCTCCAGGTGCTGGAGCCCAAGCTCTGAGCACGGGAGGGGGGCCGCTGCCACCATCCGTGCGCCGGGCCTCTCGGTGAGCGCTCCTTCCTCGCTACCCGTAGCCGTCGACGCCATGGGTGGCGATCACGCGCCTCAGGCGGTGGTCGAGGGCGCCTTGCTGGCGTCCCGCCGCGGGCTACCGGTTCTCCTTGTCGGCGATCCCGCACGCATCGAGCCGCTGCTGCCCAAGGGCCAGCGGCTCGCGGTGCGCCCGGCCCTCGAAGCGCTGGACGAGCGGCCCACGGTGGCCCAGGTTCGGAGGCGCAAGGGCAGCCCGGTGCGCCAGACCCTCGCCGCGGTCCGCCAAGGAGAGGCGTGCGCGGCTGTCTCCGTGGGCCACACCGGCGCCGCGATGGCCAGTGCTCTCTTCGAGCTCGGCAGGCTCCCCGGCGTAGACCGACCGGCCGTGACCCGTGCGGTCCCCCGCGCCGACGGGGGTCAGCTGGTGATCCTCGACCTGGGGGCGAACGTCGACTGCAAGCCCGGCCAGCTCGCGCAGTTCGCGGTGATGGGGCATTGCTTCGCGGCGCATGTCCTCGACCTGGAAGGGCCTCGCGTGGGGCTTCTCTCCAACGGCGATGAGGAGGGCAAGGGAAACGAGCTCGTGCGTGCCGCGGTGCCGCTGTTGGCTGAGCTGGACCTCGACTACGTCGGACAGGTGGAGCCGACTGCGGCCTTTCGTGGCGCCTGCGAAGTGCTCGTCTGCGACGGCTTCGTGGGCAACATCATGCTCAAGACCGTCGAAGCGACGGCCGACGTGGTCGGCCGGCTGCTCAAGGAGCAGATCATCAGCACCCCGAAGGCCCAGGTGGGGGCTTGGCTCATGCGCGGGGCCTTCCAGCGCTTCCGCTCGCGGACCGACTGGTCCCGCTTCGGCGGTGCCATGCTGCTGGGAGTGGACGGCGTGGTGCTCGTGGGTCACGGTCGGTCGGATCCGGAGGCGGTGGCTGCCACCATCCAGCATGCCCATCACTGTGCACAGCAGGCGTTGGCGGAGCGCCTGGCCGTGGCCATCGGTGCCGCGCTTGGTGCATCACCGGATGCTGCCTGAGGCCCCTGAGCGCCTGTGTGAGCCTCCCTTTTCGTCAGCCCTTGCCACGAGGACGGCTGTGCCGATATGGAGGCTGCCTTGCGCTCCGG
>JAERSX010000374.1 GCA_016845285.1 Deltaproteobacteria bacterium
GAGCATCTCCTTCGAGCAGAAGACGAGCGTCGACATCTTGGACGAGATGGGTGCCCCGCCGTCAAATCCCGCGGGGGCCCACCTCTTGGAGGCCTACAGCGACTCCGGTGAGGCCCTTGCCTACTTCCAGATCGACTTCCCCACCGAGGGGATCGAAGAGGACTTCGAGGGCGACTCCACGGTCGTGGATCTCGAGGGGGAGGAGGTCTTCGCCATCGCCTACTTCGAGGCTGCGGAGCCCATCCATCGCCTCGTCCTGCTCGACGAAGACCTCAACACGGTCGTGGAGTCCGAGCTCGACCTCATCACCGAGGTCGATGCCGAAGACAGGAAGTCCAGCACGGCCTCGGCGTGCTCCCATATCCAGTTCTTCAGTAGCTTTGACCCCTATATTTTTGCCCCTCCTCAGGCAGAGGCGCTCGCGCAACATGTCGCCGACAGCCTCCCGCCGGTCCTGTGTCAGTCCGTCAACTACATCGTCTTCAGACAGGGTGGCAGCCCGGGGGAGACGAATGGTTCCTGGGTCTACGTCAACATCGAAACGGAAGATCCGGACGGCGAGCTGTTGTTCTCGGAGGAGCGTCTCCTCGAGGAGGATCCGACAGCCAAGGCGATGCTGGCCTACGTGCTGGTACACGAGTTCGGCCATGCACTGCACAACCTTCTGGACGAGTCGAATCCCTCCTACCTGGAGCGCATGACGGATGTGTTCCCGGTCATTCCATCCTCCGACCTCCAGGTGTTGAAGGATCACCTGCGCCTGCACAAAGGGCTGATGCAAGACTGGTACGAAATCCATACCCGCAGCCATGCCGAGGGGTACGCATGCAAGCATTCGAGGGAATGGGTGACGGAGGACCCAGAGTATTCAGCCAAGTGTGGCTGGATGTCCGCCTACGGTGGAAACGATACCTCTTTACCAGTCGAAGTGGACTCCTATGGGGATGTGGGTGACGACATCGCGGAGATGCTCGTCTGGCCCATCGTCGGCCCGTGGTGGCGCTCGGTGGGGGCGAGCTACACATCGCCAAAGTTCGGGCCCTTTCCCACAGACTACGCCTGTCAGCAGCTCGCGGGCGCCTCTCTCTCCGACGACAACGTCACGATCCTGGCCAAGCTGGCCCTCCTCAGAGACATCGGGGCCATCAGCGAGAGCGAGCACGATGCCTGCACGGACGGGGTGACCTTGGAGGCGGACGGACAGTCGCCGGGCTTCCATGTCTACCAGGACGATGTGCTGCAGCGGAGCTTCACAGACGATGTCTCTGCTGGACTTCAGATCCACAACGATGACTACCGAACCTTCTTCGCGAGGGCCTCTGGGACCTCTTCCTTCGGCGGGGAGGAGTACCCGACCGATCTCGAGCTGACGACCTACATGGGGCGGGCCAGCGTCGAGATCGACAAGGTCTCCTGGCCGCGAGGCGTGTATGCGTCGTCCAACGAGACCAACTTTACCTTGACGCAGGAGGACAACTCCTGGGGCAGCTGGTACGCCGTCAACGGCAAGACCTTCGTCCACTCCGCGACCAGCGACAGGATCATCGGCAAGACGGTCATTTCGGTGGTGTACGAGGGCCTGACCCCGGAGACCTACGACCCCCCCTTGCACATCAATTTCGTTCTGGAGGATTAGCTCCAGCGGCGGGCTCTCTCGCGGGTGGTGCGGTCAGGCGTAGCTCCGTGGCAGCAATGGTGTCTTCTGCATGGACGTGGCTGTCGTCTGCCGCCAGGTAGCGCGCGATGATGTCAATGGGTTGAGTCATGGGACTCCTCTGCCTTGGTCGAACATGAGTCCATGAAATTGTGGCTCGCGAAAGCATTGGACGTCAGAGCCCCGTCGCCACTGGTGGTATGGTGTGTGCTTCTGAGGTGCAGATGTCTCTCCGTGTACTCGCCATCTTCACAGTGCTCAGCATGCTGGGTTGCGGCGACAAAGGGGAGGTGGAACCGGAGGATGAGGAAGAGGAGAGCCCCGAGCCGACGGCCTGGTACCCCGATGAAGACGGAGATGGGTTCGGTGTCGATGCACTCGGGTTGGAGGCGGTCACGGCTCCAGACGACCATGTCGCAGTGGGTGGGGACTGCGACGACACCGATCCTGCGATTCACCCTGACGCCGATGAGGTCTGCAACGAGGGAGTGGACGACGACTGTGACGGCCTGGCCGACGACGACGATGACAGCGTGGTCACCGACTCCGATGACGATGGATACCTCGACGAGGACGGGGACGGCTACGCAGGGGCGCAGGTGGTTCGGCAGTGCGATCACACCGACCTGTTTGAATCAAACGAAGACTGTGATGACGGCGACGACGACATCCACCCGGAAGCTGCTGAGGACTGCGGCGACGGGGTCGATCAGGACTGTGATGGGCTGCTCGACTGCGAGGACGGTGAGTGTGCAGGACTAGAGCCCTGTGTGGAGGGCCTTGGTACGTGTAACGACGGGGTGGACAACGACGAGGACGGGCTCCGCGACTGTGCAGACGACGAGTGCTGGGCCCTGGGGCTCTGTGGTGAGGTGCGGGTCAGGGTCACCGACGCAGATGGCCTGTTTCACGTCCAGCGCAGCAGCAGCGACTACTACTTCGCGTTTGGCCGATATTCGTATCAGGCTGAGGACTGGCACACGATGGCATTCACCGGTGTACGCGGCCAGTTCGCCGTCGTGCGTCCCTCCGGCAGCTCCTCCTGTGGCTGGACGCTGGACGCGCAGACCGCACAGTGGGTGAAGAAGCGGTGGTCGGGGACGGGCAGTTCTCACCTGGGCTCTGCTGTGCGTTCGGGATTTGCTGCGGACTCGAGCTGCCACTTGGTCGATCCCGAAGACTTCATGATCTCCACCATGGCACCCACCACCTGGAGAGGGCTGCCGGACGGGGTCATCGCATCCTCTGGCGACCACTCTGTGGAGCTGTGGGCTGCAGCAGCTGGCTGGAGTGGTACCACCTCTGTCCGGAGCAGCCACTTCCGGGGGATCCCCGGCTCGGATGGCTACGGGTACTCTGTGTACTACAGCACCGGTTGGTGGAACCGCACCATGACCCGGAGCGCCACCGCCGTGACGGGTGGAGACACGTGGGTCTGGGATTCGGTCTACGTGGGGGCGGGGCCCTGAGGGCTGCTCTGCCAGCCCGCTATTGAGGCTTGGGCACCTGTGACAGACGCTCTTGGTTTCTGGCGGCCACCAGGGCGGTCGCACACTGCTCGCCAAAGAGATGAAGGACTCGCTCATCATCGAGGGTGAAGGATCCTTCACGCTTGTTGATGGCCTGCATGGCCCCAAAGGGCTTGTTGTTGAGCATCACCGGGCAACACAGGATGGAGCGCGTGCGGTATCCGGTCTGACGATCGATCTCGGGGTTGAACCTCTGATCTCTGTATGCATCGGGAATGTTGATGGATGTACCCGTCGTGAATGCAGAGCCGATGATGCCCTTGTGTGAGGGGAAGCGCACATCGAGGGCACTGTCCTCGCCGACGACCTCGATGTCGAACAGCAGAGAGTAGAGCTCGTCGGTCTCTTCGTCATACTCGAAGAACGAGATCCGATCGGCCTGCAGGAGCTCTCTTGTCGACGAGAGGATGTGTGCTCTCAGCCTGTTCAGATCGCCCTCGTTTCTGTGCACCCGAAGTGTGGCGGCCAAGAGCTGTTCGCGTGCTGTACGTCTCTGCCTGAGCTCGTGCGCCAACGTCGTCCCGCGGAGGTTGTCGAGCGCCTCGGCAGACAACGGCTCATCGAAGCGGACGCTCACGCCGGTCTCATTGCGCATGACCGTGCCCGAGACCGGCTCTGAGTCGGGCTGGAGCTGGAGGAGGACAGGCTGGTCGAGGGCCAACGAGGCTCGCGTGTGGTTGTCGCAGGTCATGAAGAGCCCGCTGCGGCTGATGTTGATGACCTGGACGGCGTGGCCGCCACCTTCGAGCACGAGGGAGCATGCCTGGTTGAGCAGGAATCGCTGAGCATTGCGGCGGTTGCGCTGGCTGACCTCGATGGTGCCATCCTCGTGCAGGCGCACGAGGTCACCGGTGGTGAGCTGGGATGTGGCGTTGGGGGCTCCCACGATCCCCACCAGTCCAAGCTCTCGCGTGAGGATGGCAGCGTGGCTCAGCCAGCCGCCGACCTCGGTGACCACACCGGCGGCGAGCGAGAACAGCGGGGTCCACGTGGGATCGGTGAAGCGCGCAACCAGGATCTCACCCTCCTCGAAGAGATCGAGCTCATCGGCACTGTGGAGCACGCGAACCCTGCCGACGCCCTCGCCGACACCAGAGATGCGAAGCCCCCTCAGGGAGGCCTCTGCGCCCTCCTCGGGCGGCTCGAGCTGCAGGTCGAGGCCGATGGTCTCCAGGCCTGCCACCGTGAACTCCAGGGGGAGTGGCTCGTCGATCTTCAGGGCCTCGTTCTGCCGGATCTTGATGAGATCAAACGCCCCGTTCACGAAGCTCTCGTCTGCGAGGCGGTCGATCTCATCGGTCGTCAACGTGAAGATACCCCCGTTGAACCCGAGCTTGCGGTCCAGCTCGAGCAGCAGCGGTCGAAGCAGCGCGAAGTCTCTGAGGCAGTGGTGCTTGGCCTCCTCCTTCAGGGTCTGGAAAGCACGAGCCCGCTGCACGGCGAGGTCCAGCACTTTGTTGCTGAGGGTTGGGCAGGTGTGCGCTGGTGAGGTGTGGTCGTGGGCACGCTGCGCCATCTTGTCCACCACCTCGAGGGTCTCTCGATAGCGGGGCATGGAGAGCTCGAAGTCTTGGGGGGCGCGATGGCCGAACAGCACCAGGAATTCCTGGATCGTGGACTCCTTGCGTCGGATCGATGGCAACAGGCCCATGGCACGCCCCACCACGGTCTCGGGGAGCTGCCCCAGATACTCTGCAGGGTTCAGGTTCTTCTTCTCGAGCTCGCTGCGGGCGCTCTGCATGTAGAACTCAGCGGCGATGTTCACCAGCTCGGCTTGGAGGTACGTCTCCGTGATGAAGTTGTTGGACCACTCCCTGAAGAGCCTCACGAGCCTCTCGACGTCGAAGGAGCGGAAGTTGATCGCCTCACGCATGGTGACGTCTTCGAGCAGCTGTGGAAGGAAGGTCTCTCGGAACTCCGTCTCGAGGCTCTCCGCGGACCGCGAGAGACGGAATGTGGCGAGCATGCCGGGGCCGGCGCCCACCCGTCGCGCCTGCTCCAGAGAGTTGATGTAGAGATGCCCGAACGCCGACACCACCAGAGGCGGCGAGTCGTCTTCCACCTCGTAGGGGATGCCCAGCATGGAGCAGGCCAGATCCACGGTGCCCCCCGGACCCCAGATGCGCTGCATCAGGCTGAGGCTCAGGTGGGACGGCGTCGGCATCAGCTCGCTGAGCTCGTTCTGCTTCAGGACCACTGTGTCGGGCTCTGCCTCTGTGCAGAGCTTCAACAGGCGGAAGCGCTCTCGCTCGAAGAAAGACTTCTGACTCGATCCCATTCGGGAGTCCGAGGTGATGTCACGCGTCTGGAGCAGATGGAAGCTGCCGTCGGTGTAGGCCCACTCGATGTCCTGCGGCCGACCGTAGTGAGCCTCCACCTGGTGACCGAGCGAGACCAGTGGCTCCAGGGGTATCGGTGGCTCTCCCTTGAAGAGCGGATGGCGCGTCTGGCGTCCGTACTGGAAGGAGTCGGGCGTCTCCTGACCACTGACCAGCGCTTCCCCCAGTCCCTTCACCAGCTCGATCATCATGCTGCCCGAGGTGGCGGGGTGTTCGGTGAACATGACCCCGGCGTACTCCGCGTCCACCATCTTCTGGACGACGATGGCCACGGCTTCTTCTTGACCGGAGTAGGCCTCGGCGCGGGCCTTGGAGAAGGAGGCCTTGACCTCCGCGAGTGCCTCGTAGAATTGTCCCCACCTCACCTCGAGGATGGACTCGAACACGCCGGCGTAGCTCTTGTCTTCGCCGTCCTCGTTCAAGCCGGAGCTTCGGACCGCCACCTTCTCAGCCTTGATCCGGTGCCACTGGGCCTCGATCTCGCGCTTGTGCTGTGCGCTGAGGCTCGGTGTGCTCAGGGCCTTGTGGGTGACGGAGAATCCGTCGGGAACCGGGAAGCCGGCACGCAGCATCTCGCCGAGCTTCAGGGCCTTGTTCCCGCCACCAGCCTCCAGCGTGATCTCTCTGAGAGGAACGATCGCCTTGCTGGGATCGGGTGCGCGGTAGGGCCTGTTCGCTCTCTGCGTGCGCCGCTCACGGTAGCGGTAGACGGAGCGTATGATGAGGTTCTGATTGGCGAGCAACACAATGCTCAACAGGAGGTAGATGTTGAGTGCGGCCGAGAGCCTGAAGGTGAGGACAAAGATGAATGCGCAGGAGCCCACATAGAGCCCCATCTTTCGCTTGCCCAGTGGGTGCGCGGCACCGCTGTAGAGGTGCAGGTACAGGAGCACCGCGACCAGGGTGGGGAGCACGTAGTAGGGGTCTACATTCGATACGGGGCCGATCCAGAGCAGGGAGTCACCGTAGGTGTCTGCAGCCATCCCAACCACGCGAAACAACACGAGGAAGAGGGGGATCTGGATGAGGTTTCCGACCAGGTTGACGAAGGGTGTGGCGTTGTCTTCCTTGGAGATCCTACGCAGGGCGCGCTGGAGTCGGACAGGGTGATCGACGAGCTTCTCCTTGAGGAGCTTGACCTGGGGCGCCCGCTTCTCCTCTCGAAGACGGTCGATCTCCATCTTGATGCCGAAGGGGAGAATCAGGACGCGAAGCGCGAAGACGGTGAGCAGGATGGCGAAGAAGAAATTGCCCGTCTCGGACATGACCCAATAGAGGACATGCTTGATGGGAATGGCCACGAAAGAGAACAAGGAGTTGCCTCTCTCGTTCTCGTCCCATTGCTGTACATGTGCACGAACCTTGGGGGGCCGCATGTACTCGTGGGGCACCGAATACCGTCCCAAGAACTCGTAGCCTAGCCGGGTGAGGCGGAGTCCCAGGATCTGGCCGTAGAAACAGCTCCGCTTGTCGTAGCAGGTGGCGACCACCGGGCGATCCTTGGGGAGGGCCTCCAGAAGTGGGCGAGACTGCTCGGCCGTCAGCTTGCGCAGAGGAATGTTGATGGAGCCGGGAACGTGAAACTGCTCGAAGTCGCCTGGGTACCGCACGTCGACGTAGGTGAGGTCACCCGTTGCCTCCAGAGCCTCGATGTCGGGAGTGTCGAGGAGTGTGTCTTGGTTTGGGAAGTAGGGAAGGGCGCGCAGGGTGCTTCGCTTCTGCTCGCTGTCGAGGGCGCGCCCGGATGCAATCCACTTCTCGTAGCCGCCCATCATGAAGTGGCAGTCGACTCCACGTTCGGCCAGCAGCGCGCACAGCTCGCCGCTGCGGTTCCCGGAGAAGCACACGAAGACGATCTTCTTCTCGCCACCCTCCAGGCTGCTGGAGTCGGCCTTGAGCGCTGGATAGTGTCGCCAGGTGGCCCCCGCGATCATGCCAGCCTCGGTCTCCTCTTGCTCTCGAATGTCGATGATCTCGAGGTCTGTTCCCTCGGCGAGCAAGGTGTCATAGCGCTCGAGGTCGAGGGCCAGCGGATGCTCGAGCTGGTCGCTGTAAGAGAGCGTCTTCAGCGAGACATCACCAACGGTCTTGCCTTCCTCGGTGGAGGAACGGATCAGGTTTCGTTGGAGCCGGCTGTTGTCGAGGTCTATCTGGTGGCTTGCATATAGAACAAAGGAGACCGCAGTGCCGATGAAAAGAGTGAGCGCGACGCGAAACGGCCAGGGAGACCCAGACCGTGTCTTGTTGCGCTTTCTTGCAGCCATCGCGGCGCCGCCAAAGACGATGCTGAGCATCCCGAGGAGCTGCCCCATGCTCGCGAAGACGTTTATGACCAGATCGGGAGAAGGGATCGCAAGCGCAATCGACGGATAGAGGGCGATGGGCAAGACTACAGCCGTCTTGCGTAGGGCAGATGTGGTCGTCAACGTGCAGGTCCCGAGCAATCTGTTGTCGCGCATGCCGCTCTTCGATGCTGTGCTCTGAGGTCAGCTAAGAGGAGGCTGGCGACCGACTGTACCGTAAGCTGTGGGTAGGTATGCGGAGGGGGGTCAGCGCAGATGCCGGGAGCAGGTCCCGATGTGGGTGTGCGGCTCGGGGTGATGGTCAGGTTTTTGGCGTTTTCACTGGTCTGTTGGTGGTTACGTCGGCTTGCGAGTCGAACGGATGACGGTCGGGAGCCTGGTGGTCCAGCCCCTCCGATGCGGTGTGCATGTTGGCCGGGCGGGCGCGCGTCTTGCGCTGGCCTGCTACCGCTGCGGGTTCGCTCTGCGGTATCCTCGGCGGCACGATGATAGGCAGCCAAGTGAGCCACTACCGACTGGTGGAGAAGCTGGGCGGCGGTACGTATGGCGTCGTGTACAGAGGTGTGCACGTCCACGATCCAGAGCTGCAGGTGGCCGTCAAGGTGTTCCGGGCGGAGCTCTCAGCGGAGGAGCAGTGGTTGACCTCGCTGCGCTCGGAGTGCCGGCGGCTGAGCGAGTTCGACCATCCTCACATCGTTCGGTTCCGTGACCTGTTCGTCGAGGGCGGACACACTGCCATCGCCCTGGAGCTGCTGAGAGGTGTCGATCTTCGTCAACACCTGATCGCGGAGCAGCTTGCGGTAACCCGCGTGGTGGAGGTGCTGACCGCGATCTGCGACGCGCTGGCGTACGCGCATGCTCGGGGCCTTGTTCACCGGGACGTCAAGCCTGCCAACATATTCGTGTGCGATGACGGCCGGGTGAAGCTGCTCGACTTCGGCGTGGCACGAGCTGCGGACAGCACGCAGGCCACACAGTCCGGACAGATCTCGGGGACCTTCGACTACATGGCCCCGGAGATGTTTCAGGGCTTGGTGACGCCGGCCTGCGATGTGTATGCGGTGGGACTGGTGGCGTGGGAGATGCTGGCCGGCCGTGCACCGTGTCCCGAGGGCATGCCGGCCGCCAAGATGGGCTGGCACCTGGGTGTGGGTACCGCTGACGTCCGTACGGTTCGGTCGGACTGCCCGGACTGGCTCGCCGAGCTGGTCGCCACGTTGAGCAGTCGACAGATCGATGCGCGTCCCGTGGATGGCGCAGCGGCACTGCGGTGCCTCCGTGCGGCCTCGAGGGCTGAGGTGCAAGTCCCCTCCAAGGTCTCAGCCCAGGGCGTGGACAAGACCACACACCCGCGGCCACCCCAGCGGACGCGGGTATCGGCCCCCCCGACGGTGAGCCTCGACCGCGTCGGGAACACCCCGACAGACACCGTCACGGCTGAACCTGCATCGGAAGGACCTCGCACAGTCGTGGTGCCTTTGGCTCCGGAGGC
>JAERSX010000375.1 GCA_016845285.1 Deltaproteobacteria bacterium
GCGCAGGCAGCCCCCGACACCGAGGCCTCGCACGATGTGCCAGCTCGTGGCCGTGGCGGCCCACCACCCCCGAGGCCCGAGTCGCAGGAGCTGCAGGGTGTTGCCGTGCATCGACCAGGTGGCCTGAAGTCGTGTGATCAGCCCGGCTTCGTCGAGGTCGTAGAGAATCGCCGCCCGCACCACCACGGTCGCACCGCCCGTCATGGTCGTGTGGATGTTCGCGTCCCGGAGCACGCTCCGACCGTCCACGAAGTCTCGCACCACCTCGAACCGAATGGCATTGGGAGCGATGAAGGCGTCCCAGAAGCGTTCCAGCTGGCCATGGGCCTGCTGTTGAAGGGTGCCCGTCGGGTCCTCGATGCGGGCGCCCTCGGCAAACAAGGCCAGCCATGCAGCGCGGTCGTGTCGAGCGACGAGCTGGGGGCTTCGGTTGACGAGCGCGACGGGGGAGCCTGGCATGGGCGGATCTCACCACAGCGGCGAGATAGGCGCTGCCTCTACCGCCCGGAGGGCCCATGGACCTCGCTCAGCTCGTGCGCCTCTCCCTCGACGAGGACATCGGCCACGGCGACCTCACCACGAACTCGACGGTTCCCGCAGACGCCATGGGCTCCGCGCGGGTCGTGGCCAAGGAAGAGCTGGTGGTCGCAGGCCAGGCGGTGGCCACAGAGGTGTTCCGGCAGCTGGGGGCCTCCTGGGAGCCGGTGGTGGATGACGGCTCGCAGGTCGACGCTGGCACTGTCATCGGCCGCGTCTCGGGTCCGGCGCGGGCACTGCTGAGCGGTGAACGGGTTGCGCTCAATTTCCTCATGAGACTGTCGGGCATTGCCACCCACACGCGGCACACGGTGTCTGGGATCGAGGGGCTGCGGGTGGTGGACACGCGCAAGACCACGCCGCTCCATCGCGCCCTGGAGCGTGCGGCGGTGCGAGCTGGTGGGGCGGCCAATCACCGGTTCGCCCTCTTCGACGGGGTGCTCATCAAGGAAAACCACATCATGGCCGCCGGGGGCATCGGTGCGGCCGTGGCGGGTGCACGGGCAGCAGCCCATCACCTCGTCGGGATCGAGGTGGAGGTGGAGACCTTGTCAGAACTGGACGAAGCCTTGGCCGCGGGGGCCGATGCGGTCATGCTCGACAACATGGACGACGCCATGGTGGCGCGCGGCGTGGCCCAGGTGGCGGGTCGGGCCAAGATCGAGGTCAGCGGCAACATCACGGCGGAACGCCTGCCACGGCTCGCCGCCCTGGGGGTGGATCTCGTCAGCATCGGGGGGCTGATCCACCAGGCCCGGTGGGTGGATCTCTCGATGCGCTGGGCCCAGCCGGCGGGATAGAGGGGCGTCTCGCTGGAGGCGGCATGTGCGGTTTCGTGGGACTCATTGCAGAGAGACCCGTCGCCACTGATCTGGTCATCGCCCTCCAGGCCATCCAGCACCGCGGTCAAGATGCCGCAGGCCTCGGCACCTGGGAGGACGGTCGCGTCCACATGCGCAAGGGGCTCGGCATGATCTCCGAGGCGGTGCCCCCCTCCAGCCTTCCGGGCCTCTCCGGTCACGCTGGCATTGCCCACGTTCGATACCCCACGGCAGGCGCCGAGAGCACCCAGGAAGATGCCCAGCCCTTCCGCACGCGTTCGCCGGGCATCCTGCTGGCCCACAACGGCAACGTGACCAACGTGCCGGAGGTCACTGAGGGCCTCAAGGAGCAGGGCATCGTCGTGCTCAGCTCCTGCGACGCGGAGCCCATCCTGCTCGTGTTCGCCGCCGAGCTGCGCCAGCGGCGGTCCGGCGGGCACACCGCCGCAGACGTCGTCGAGGCCGTTCGCGGCGTGTACCGGAGGGTCAAAGGTGCCTACTCGGTCGTGGCCATGGTGGAGGTGGACGGTAGCCCCACGCTCGTCGCCTTCCGTGACCCCCATGGCATCCGCCCCGGGGTCTACGGCCAGCGCGCGGACGGGGCCTGGATGGCTGCCTCTGAGTCGGTGGCACTCGACGTGCACGACATCCCCAAGACGGACGATCTTCCCGTGGGGGATGTGCTCTTCCTCCGCCCAGGTCAGGGGGCCCTGCAGCTGCCGGTCACTTCGGGAACCCCCCGCCCGTGCATCTTCGAGAGGATCTACTTCGCACGGCCCGACAGCGTCATGGAGGACGGCCGGGTGAACCGCCTCCGCTGGCTCATGGGGCGGCAGCTGGCCCAGGAGTGGCGCGCCAAGGGCTTCGAAGCCGATGTGGTGGTGGCAGTGCCCGACACCTCTCGCCCAGCCGCCATGGCCATGGCCGACGAGCTGGGCGTTCGCCACCGTGAGGGCTTCATCAAGAATCGGTACACGGGGCGCACCTTCATCATGCCCGACCAGGCCAGCCGCGACGCGGCCCTTCGGCTGAAGCTCAACCCCATTCGAGAGATCTTCGAGGGTCAGCGCGTCTTGCTCGTGGACGACTCCATCGTGCGGGGCAGCACCATGAGGCGAATCGTGCAGATGCTGCGTCGGATGGAGCCTGCCGCGCTCCACGTCGCCATCTTCTCGCCTGCGGTCCGGCACCCCTGCTTCTACGGCATCGACATGCCCAGCCCCGACGAGCTCGTGGCCGCGCAGGTCCCCCCCGACGAGGTCGAGGCCATGCTCACCAAACGGTTTGGGGCCGACAGCGTGAGCTTCCTTTCGCTGGACGGACTGGCACGAGTGACGGGAGGGCCCGTTTGCGCCGCCTGCTTCGACGGACAGTACGTCGTGCCCGTGAGCGTCCGAGAACGCGCCGCAATTCTCTCCGACCGCCGCACCTGACGCAGCTCTCAGGCGGAGTCTCCAAAGACGGAGGGGGCCCGAGAGGCCTCGTGTACGTTCACCCGACGTATGCTCTCGCCATCGCAGCCGAGGGTCTGGGGTTTGCCATGGCAGAGCGCGACAGCGGTGAGATCATCCGCATCCTCGATCAGATGATCCTTCGGGCCGTCGAGGCCCGAGCATCTGACGTACACCTCGAGCCAAAGGCCAGCCGGGTTCGCGTTCGCTTCCGGGTGGACGGTGTGTTGCTGGAGCAGCGCTCACTCACGTTGCGCCTCTTCCAGCCGATGGTCTCGCGCATCAAGGTGCTCGCGAACATGGACATCGCCGAGAAGCGGGTGCCTCAGGACGGAACCTTCAAGGTGAAGGTCGGCGGCAACGATGTGCCTGTGGCGGTTCGTGCCTCGACCTTTCCTTCCGTCTCAGGCGAGAAGGTGGTCATGCGCCTCCTCCTCGGGGCGCGGACCATCCCCCTGGACGGGCTGGGTCTGGCCGCACAGCAGCTCAAGGCTGTCCGCAACATGGTGAAGCAACAGAGCGGGCTCATCTTGGTGACGGGCCCCACGGGCGCCGGCAAGACGTCGACCTTGTACGCGCTGCTGCAAGAGATCGACACCGCCAGTCGCAACGTCATCACCCTGGAAGATCCCATCGAGGTCCAGCTTCCAGACATCACCCAGGGGCAGGTGGCGCCCAAGGCTGGCTTCACCTTCGAGGTGGGCCTGCGCGCCGTGCTGCGTCAGGATCCCGACGTCATCCTCGTCGGAGAGATGCGGGACCTTCAGACCGCGCGCGTCGCTGTGCAGGCGAGCCTCACCGGCCACCTCGTGCTGAGCACGCTGCACACCAATTCCACCGTCGAGACGATGACCCGGCTCGTGGACATCGGTCTCGAGCCGTACATCGTGGCCAACGCGCTCGTGGGCGTGATCAGTCAACGGCTCATCCGCAAGGTATGCCCACGCTGCGTGATCTTCGAACGTGTCACAAGCGAGGTCAGCGAGGGGCTGGGGATCGATGTGCACCCAGAGGTGGAGGTGGCCTCCGCGCCCGGCTGTCCATCATGCATGAACACTGGCTACCGCGGCCGCATGGGCCTCTTCGAGGTGCTCGATGTGGATGACGAGCTCCGTCAGATCATCAAAGAGAAGATCACGACCGGCGCCATCAAGCGAACCCTTCGTGAGAAGGGCATCCCGTCGTTGCGACGGAGCGGTCTGCGCATGGTGGTGGGCGGGCTGTCCACCTGGCAGGAGCTCGTCCGCATCACCTGAGCGGGCCGGCCGTCGTCATCGAATCAGCTGTGCAAAGAGCTCGGGGAGCCGCTGCGGCAGCTCCTCTGCGCGAGCGAGCAAGAGAAACCGGCCAGGCCCGAACACTGTGCGCAGGGCGTCTTCGGCGTGCTCTTGGGTGTCGAGGCTGATGGCGTGGATCTGTACGCCCTCGCGGCCCGCTTCTCGTACGGCCATCGCAGCATCGGCGAGGCCCTGCTTATCGGTGTAGTCGCCGCTGTCGTGGGGCCGCCCGTCGCTGAGGACGAGCAGGACCCGCCGCCCTTCACGCCGACGCGCCAGCTGGCGGGTGCCGTGACGCAGGTAGGCCCCGAGGCGGGTTGCGCCTCCGGGCTGCAGGTTCGCGAGTCGCCGCCGCACGTCATCGTCCACGGCCTCGTCGAAGCCCTTGAGGCGATGGACGCGACAGTCCTGGGGACCGTTCCCGTTGAAGCCAAAGAACCCGTATGGGTAGCCGAGCATCTCCAGGCCGGCGCTGAACAGAACCAGCGCTTCTTCCTGCAGGTGCACGACGCGACCCTGGGTGGAGCCTGACAGGTCCACCAAGGTCAGGATGGCCACCGTCTCGCGGGCACGCTGGTAGCGCTTGTACCAGTCCACACGGGGGGTGAAGCCGGCGCGTAGGTCAGCCACCGCCGAGACCGCTCGGTTGAGGTCGAGCTCGGTGCCGTCGGGCAGACCGTGCACCCAGCGTTCCTCTAGGCGGAGGGCCGCGAACCGTCGACGGATCTCGGTGATGGCCCCCTGGTTGGTCGTGACCAGACGGGTGTACCGAGACAGCGGCCCCACGTGCCCACCGACCTCGCGCAGGCGAACGTGATCGACCTTGTAGACCCCGCGTGCCGCGTCCCATTCGTCGTAGCGCCAGCCGTCTTCGTCCACCGGCACGGGCGCGTCCGTCAGGGCTTGCTTCAGCGCAGAGGACTCCGATGGAGCAGCCTTCATACGCTTTCGGATGGAGGCTGGGAGGCGCGAGGAGGTGCGCTCCTTCATGGCCTTCCGC
>JAERSX010000376.1 GCA_016845285.1 Deltaproteobacteria bacterium
GTCCTGGCCCGGCTCGCCGAGGTCGGTCGCGCTCTCCTCGAGCAGGGTGCGCACCTCAGCGGCCGAGAGGCGACGGTCGGCGCCGAAGGCGAGGGCCGCCACACCGGTGACGTGGGGGACCGCCGCGCTCGTGCCCAGGAAGGGCTCGGAGTCGAAGGACGCCGTGCTGACCGAGGTCGGCGCGACCAGATCGGGCTTGGTGCGACCGTCGTCGGTGGGGCCCTGGCTCGAGTAGGACGCCAGGGAGAGATCGCTGTGCTTCACGGCCCCGACGGCCATCGCGGCGGCTGCGTCCGAGGGCAGGGTCAGGGTTCCAGACGGCACGACGAGCTCGGCGTCGATGCCGTGAGGGGCGTAGAGCCAGGCCCAGGTCCCCGCCGCATCTCCGGAGTAGTCGTAGGCCGAGACCGTGCCCTGGTCCCCCACGCACCAGACCTCTTCGTAGGGGTCATCGCCCCCTTGCTGAGGGTTGTCGCCCGCGCCGCACGCGTCCTCGTCCGGGTCGTCGTAGGCGTAGAGGTCGATGTCGACGGAGGCGCTGCCGAAGGGCTCGTCCCAGCGTAGCGAGGCACCGAACTCCGTCAGGCCCGAGACGGCCACGCTCTCGGCACCGTCGAACTCGAGCCAGCCGTCTCCGTCGACGTCGGTGAGCTCGCCCACCCAGTACTTCTCGGCCTCGTTGCCTGCCGCGTTGATCCACAGCCCACCAGCAGCGGCGAAGTCACCCACGGCCTCGCTGAAGACACTGGTGCCGTCCGCGTGCCAGGTGTTGTCGAAGCCGACGCTGGCACTCACCAGGTACTCACCGTTCTCGATGATCTCGTCCACCGCGGCCAGGAACTGACCCTCGTCGTCGAACTGGTAGAGGCTCAGGGCCGCCTCGGGTGCCATGTCGTGGACGATCTCGGCCACCGCCGTGCCGTGGGGCCCGCTGTCGGGAAAGTCCCCCAGGAAGCGGGTCTCGACCTGCCCGGGTAGCTCGGCGCCCAGCAGGCCCTCGTAGCCGGCGAACTGGGTGTCGAGGATGGCGACGTGCACCCCACGACCGAGCAGGCCCTGGTCGTGCCAGGCGGACACGCCCACCACCGCGAGGCCCTCGGACACCTCGCCCTTGGCGTGGGCCCGGTGGGGCCTCCGCAGGCGCCGGACCCCTTCGAGGGCTGCGATGGATCGCAAGGAGCCCACGGTCGCCCACAGCTGCACGCGGCCTCGGGTGGCGACCTCCACCTCGTGCCCCTGCGCCCTCACCGCTGCAGCCACCCGTGCCTCTTCGCCACGGGGCACCTCCAGGAGCACCTTGATGGGCACCCCCTCTTCGAGCCGCAGCAGCGACCCGTCGATGCGCCCGAGGACCGGGTCGGCGGGCCTCGGGGCCGCATGGCCCTCCCCCACGAGCAGGCCGAGGAGGGCGACGAGGGCGACGAGGGACACGGACGCTCCAGGACGCGACGCAGGATCACACCACCCGCACGCAGCCACAAGCGGGGCCTCGATCTCGCAGGCCCGCCACGGCGTCCAGACCGCTTGGTCTCAGGCCGTCCGAGACGCTCCGGCCTCGAGGCCCGGCAGGAACCTCCTGAGGTGTCGCTGGGTGGCCGCGATCTCTCCGTAGACGAGCCCATAGGGCTGGGCACATCTCGACGGGATGACGATGTCGACACCGTCCACCGCGCACGCGCCGATCCGGCTGTACAGCTTCATCAGCAGCTCCTGACACAGCCCGAAGTAGTGGGTGAACTCGGTCTCCCGCCGGACCACCTCGCACAGCTTGTAGAAGAGCAACACGTGGAGCCCGTTTCCACGGAACTCCCCGTCGACCAGCACACGGCTGATCTGCACCGTGCACGTGGGGTCGAAGTCCAGCAGGTTGCGAGGGACCACGTCGGACGCCTCCCAGCCCGCCTCACCGAACCGCGTCAGCCGACAGGTGGCCACGGCCCGATCTCCCAACATCAGGCCGTACAGCTCCGAGTGATCATCGAAGATGTCGCGACCCCCCATCCCCGTGAGCAGGTAGCTTTGCTCGCAGCCGAACTTCCGCTCTCGGGTGTCGAACATCCGGCGCTTGTCCCGCGGGGTCCTGGCGTGTACGAACTGGAGCTGATCTATGAGATCTACGCCGGACCGTGATCCGCTCAGGGCCTGCAACAGCGAGGTCGTGTGTTGGTTTCGCAGCATTGCCCTTCTCCCTCCATTTCCCATGATCAAACCCAACAAGAACCCGCAGAGACCACATCTCCGTCACCGATGACGAAGGCATCGATGCGCTCACCCAGGACCGCAGGGAGGACGAAGACCCCAACCAACAAGGCCCCACCGGGGTCAGTCGGCTCGTGCAGCTCGGTCGGGCCCATCAGTTGGCCTCCTGGTGAACGGCGTGCTCGGCGTGCAGGTCACGCACGGTGGAGCTGGTGACGATGCGCACACCGTCGTGGAGGCCGAGGCGGTCAGCCAATTTGTTGGATGAGGTGAGCCCGACGGCCTGCGCCCCAGCGAGGAAGAGGCGTGCGCGGCGTGCATCGAAGGTCGAGCGGCCATCGATGAAGCGGAGGACCAAGGCACGGCGGGAGGGCATGGGCCCCTCGCGCAGCATGGCGCTTCGATGGATGACGTACTTGTCGAAGAGCAGCGCATCGCCCGGCTGGAAACGATCTTCCCGCTTGTAGAACTCGAAGAGCTCCGTCAACGACTCCATGTCGGCGATGCCCCTGTAGCGCCGAAGGGCCTCTTGAACGGTCTGTTCGCCGGACTCGATCGCTCGCAGCTGCCGCTTGGCATTGGCCATGAAGAGCTGGTACATGAACCGGCCACAGAGGTCTTCTCTGGAGACGTACGCCATTCCCCCGTGCTGTTCCTCTGGCTCGATGGGCATGAGCGGTATCCACAGGGAACACGCGAAGTCTTCCTCGTGAATGTACGAAAAGCTCGAGCGCCCCACCTGCCAGGGGAAGCCTGTGTCGACATTCTTGCGGATCTCGAAGCCGAGGGCCTGGATGAAGAACATCGACCCGGGAACGATGGACTGGATCCGGGCACGGACCTGCTGGAGCAACCCCAGGACCGCCTCGTCCCGCTCCAAGCCATGGTAGCTGTGAGGAGCCATGGGGCCGCCCATGAGGTCCCTCTCCTCCGAGATGCTCAGGCTGACCGCCCGATCGAGGGCTGCCAGGGTCTGACCGGAGACCAGGCCATCGAGCTTGACGAAGCCCGCCTTGCCGAAGGCCCGCGCTTCATCACGCTGCCGCGTCACGACGCTCGGTCTGAAAAACAC
>JAERSX010000377.1 GCA_016845285.1 Deltaproteobacteria bacterium
GTACAGCCGTGGAAAGCGCAGCGGCGAGCACACCTTCACGGGACCGTGGGTCGGCTTGTTCGCGCTGGTCGAGCAGGAGGCGATCAACCGGACCAAGGCCAAGGCGGCCGCCGAGTGGGCCGCACCGCTGACCGATGTGCCCTGCCCCACATGTGCCGGCGAGCGGTTGAGTCCACAGGCCCGTGCCGTCACGGTCAATGGGCGGACCCTTCCTCAGATCCTGGCCCTTGCCCTCAGTGAGATCCCGTCTGATCTGGCCGCTTCGGTGCCCGCCATCGGAGAGGAGCTGCGGGCGCGGGTGGACGACCTGCGCAGCCTGGGGCTGGACCACCTGTCGCTCGATCGACGCAGCGACACGCTGTCCACCGGCGAGCTCCAGCGGGTGCGCCTGGCTGGCGTGCTGCGAGCGGGCCTGACCGGCACCACCGTCGTCCTCGACGAGCCAGACTCGGGGCTGCACGCCTCGGACGTCGCACAGCTCACCCAGCGGACCCGCGCCCTCGCAGAGGCTGGCAACACGGTCGTCGTGGTCAGCCACCGCGAGACCACCCGCCGCGCTGCCGACTTCGAACGGGCCCTGGGCACCGCGCCCCAGGTCGAGCCCGCCCCACCGGTCCCGGTCGAGGAGGTCTCCGTCCACCTGCGGGGATGCCACGCCAACACGCTCCAAGACATCGACATCGACCTGCCCAGCAGCGGCATCGTCGCGGTCACCGGCGTGTCCGGCAGCGGCAAGAGCAGCCTGGTCTTCGACACCCTCGCCGCGTCGTTCCGAGCCGGCCGACCCGTGCAGTGCCACGCCACGTCCGGCCTGGAGCGGTTCCAGCGGGTGGTCTCCAGTCAGAGCCGTCGCAGCGACCCGCTGTCTGCCCTGGGGCTGCTTCCCGCGCTGCAGAAGGTGTTTGCCGGGGCCACATCGCTGTCCAAGGCCGCGTTCTCGTTCCGGAGCCCCAAGGGGGCGTGTCCGACCTGCAAGGGCGCGGGTGTGGAGCGCGTGGCGATGGATGGTCTGGGCGACCTGGCCCTGCCCTGCGCCGTGTGTGGCGGCGCCCGGTATCGGCCCGAGGTGCTCACCGAGCGCTGGAGCGGGCTGACCATCGCCGACGCGCTGACCGTGCGAATCGACGCCTTCCCTCACAGCGGCCACGAGGTGCTCGACCGGGCCGTGGGGGTGCTGACCCAGGTCGGGCTCGGCCACCTGTGCTTGGGGCGCCGGCCCGGAACGCTCTCCGGTGGCGAGGTCCAGCGGCTTCGACTGGCCGAGGTGCTGCTGGCAGAGCGCACGGGGCCCCAGCTCATCGTCGTGGATGAACCCGGTGCCGGGCTGCATGACAGCGACATCGCAGCGCTGACCCATGTGTACCGGTCCCTGGCGGACGCCGGCGACCTCGTCGTGTTGACAGCGCATCGCCTGAGCGTGATCCGGAGCGCCGATCACGTCATCGATCTGGGTCCCGGATCCGGTCCCGAGGGTGGCCGGGTCGTTGCGACCGGAGCCGCCTCGGAGCTGCAGATCGGGGCGACCGCCAGGGCACTGGGCCAGGCCTGATGTTCGGGTCCTCGCCGACCTCCTGACCCAGCGGAGAGGCTGGGGTGCCCGTGCCCACTTGCGGAGGACCCAAGACCAGCGTCCTCGTTGCCGGCCACATCGGCTGGCGGTACGATTCCGGCACCCATCCAGCCTGCGCGCACTCTGGGCGCATGGTGGCCCCCCGGGGCATGCGATGGCGCGCACATAATCCCATAAATGGATGTAATCATTGGGCTTCCAAACTCACGCGCTGACCTGCATGGTGTTCTGAGTGCGCGGCCTGGCCCTCATCGCCCTGATGACGGCCTGCGGCGAGGAACCTTGTCCAGAGGGTTCCTCGCGGCAAGACGACGGCCTGTGTCACCTCGACGACAGCGACGACACGGCCGGCGGCGGCCACGACACCGCCCTCGACACCGAGCATGAGCTCAGCACCGTTCCCTTCACGGCCTGTGCAGACCCGACGGCCCGAGAGAGCGAGGGCCCCTACGAGGCGCTCACAGGTGGCGATGCCTGGCAGAGCGAAGCCGTCCACGACAACTTCGAGGAGGTCTACACAGGCTACGGCCTCGCCGTCGCCGACCTCGACGCAGACGGCGTGCTCGACGTCTTCCTGCCCAACCGGGGCACCGATCAGCTCTTCCTGGGCGTGGGCGACGGCAGCTTCACCGACGCCTCGGACCGGCTCCCCCAAGACGCCGCCCCCAGCACCGCAGCCACCGCCGTGGACGCCGACGGCGACGGCGACCTCGATCTCTTCATCTCGCGTCTCTCCGAGCACAACGAGCTCTGGCTGAACGACGGCGGCGGCACCTTCAGCGCCAGCCCCGAGCGCGACTGGCTCGAGGTCGCGACCCGCACGACCATGGGCAGCTCCTGGCACGACGTGGACGGCGACGGCGACCTCGATCCCCTCGTCAACCACCTGAGCAACTGGGAGCCGAGCTGGATGGAGACGGAGCCCACGAGCGGCCTCGACGACTGGCCGCTGGACATCCTCTTCTGGAACCAGGGCGACGCCGCCTTCACCTCGGCCACCGAGCTTCCCGCAGATCTCGGGAGCGGCTTCACCTTCGCGGCCATGTGGTTCGATCACAGCGGCGTGGGCTCCCCCGGCGTCTACGTCGCCAACGACTACCGGGTGGAATTCGACTGGATCCAGAGCAACCGGGCCTTTGCCTGGAGCGACGGCGCCTTCGAGGAGATCAGCGACACCACGGGCGCCGGCCTCACGAGTGAGACGATGGGCCTGTCGGTCAACGACGTCAACGGCGACGGGCGGGCCGATCTCGCCATGTCGGCCCGCGGAAAGGTGCACCTGCTGCTGAGCGACGAGGTGGGCTGGTACGACGTCTCGGCGACAGCAGGTCTGTCGTGGTCATCGACGGAGCCGGACTTCAACGCCTGGGGGGTCGATCTCGAGGACGTGGACAACGACGGCGACCTCGACATGGCCCTGGGCATGGGCCTGCTCATGGCCGACCTGCCCTGGGACGAGACGTTGACAGCGGAGATCCTCGAGGGCGACGGCACCTTCTTCTTCAACCCGGTGAAGCAGGCCGACATGCTCTACCTCCAGGACGACAGCGGCTCCTTCGAGGACACCGCCGCCGCCTGGGGTATCGACGACACCATGGTCACCCGGGGTGTGATCCTCGCCGACCTCGACGGCGACGGCTGGCTCGACCTGCTCAAGCGCCAGATGGCCGGTCCGCCCGTGATCTACAAGGCGCGCTGCGGAGAGGCTGCCGCGGTCACGGTGCGTCTCGCTGGCACCCAGCCCAACCCGTATGGCGTGGGCGCCCGCATCGAGGTGGAGGCCGGCGGGGTCACCCAGACCCGCTGGATCCACGCCGGCGAGAGCCTCTCGTCCTCGGCGCCGTACGTGGCCCACGTGGGACTGGCCGATGCGACCACCATCGACCGCCTGACCATCACCTGGTCCGATGGCACCGTCGCAGCCTTCGAAGACCTCGATGTCAACGAACACATCGAGGTTCGCCATCCTCAGGGCGCGTCGCGACTGCCCTTCGGCGGCTGACCGGGCTGGTGCTGCTGGCCACCCCGAGGCTGCTGGCCGCTGCGAGGCTGCTGGGCCCGCCGTGGTGATCGCCCACCCCCCGAGCGCTCCCGGGCGGACGAGCTCCCGCTCACGTTGGCCACGAGCGGCGCCAGCACAGACGCGTAGTGTCGGGCAGCGACCTCGTGGCCGGCGGGGGTCCAGTGCACGTCGTAGCTGTAGTAGAGCTTGTCGTCGCTGGCGGCCCGCAGCGGATCGGTGAGATCGACGACGGTGAGGGCGCTGGGTGCGGCATCGGTGATGAGCTGTGCCACGCGCGCAGGATCGGCGGTGGCGGGATCGATGTCGAAGGCCTCGAAGGTGGCCGATGCCCGCTCGCTGTGCACCACGAAGCTCGGGGGGATGAGGCCCACGACGCAGATGAGCCGGTCACGCTCGCACACCGCCGAGAACTCTGCGAGCGCCCGCCTCGTGGGCTCCAGGCGCTCTTCCAGGAAGGCTGGCTCGACCGAGACACGGACCTCGTCGCGGTGGTCGCGGACCACGTCCTCTTCAGGCCCCTGGGCCATCACCGCCAGCACGGAGAGCTGGGAGAAGAGCACCGAATTCGCACCGAAGGCCAGAGCGCGCTCGCGAAAGATCTGCAGGGAGCTGGGCGGGGGCCGCGTGGCGATGTCGGGCCCGCCCGTCTCCTCGAGCGCGTTGTCGAGGGGATCGTTGCCCAGGTAGAAGCCGAGGATCACGAGGTCTGGGCGCACATCGCCGCTCATCCGCGGCAGGGCCCGGGCGGCCTCGAAGGTGGAGAAGTCGGGCACGCCGCCGCTCCAGCCGATGGCGCCGCCGGGCCGGTCGGCCCCCCACAGCTCGGCCAGCCGATGGGTGAAGCTCTGGTCCTCGTCCACCTCCATGGCCAGGGTGAAGGAGTCCCCCACGGTGAGGATGCGCAGGGGCCGCTCGCCAGCGCTGCGGCCCTCTTCGGGCAGCGGTGGACCCCGCAGGCCCACCTCGTTGGTCCGCACGATGGTGCTGTACTCCAGGCCCGACGACACGATCTCGATGTCGGGCTTGAGGCTGCGCCCCTCGAAGAGATCGGCGGTGGGTGGCGACAGCACCGCGCCGGCCAGGAAGTTGGCTCCGAGGCCCACCTCGGGCACCGCCGCGCTTCGCAGGGCCAGCTCGGCGGCCAGCAACAGGAGGGGCACCTGGAGGAAGAGCTGGTCGCTGGCCGGCCGCGGTGCCGCCTTGATGAGCGGGCGAACGTTGGCGGCCACGGTCAGGAAGCGCCAGACGGGTGTGAGCAGGATGCCGCCTGGAATCAAGGCCACGCCCAGCGCGGGCAGATCTCGAAAGAGCCAGTCCCGCCGCAGGAGTCCCGCCCGGCGAAAGAACCAGGCCGAAGACACGAGGAAGACGAAGATCACGGGCCACCAGAGCCAGCCGATGCGGGCCCCCAACACCAGGCTCACGGCCAGCGCCACAGCGGTCCAGGCGCCCAGAGCGGCGCGATCTGTCTCCCCCCGCGTCGGGTCGGCGACGAGCACCCCCGTGCGCATGAGTGCAGCCGCGAGCACCGGCCCCAGGGCGAGCAGCAGGGCACCGCGCGCGAGCATCCAGGTCGGCGCCTGGATGAGGCGCAGGGACTCCGCCAGCGCGGCCCAGGCCGTCGTGGGCAGCCCAGCCAGGAGCGCCATCCCCAGTCCCCAGAACAGACCAGCTCCACCC
>JAERSX010000378.1 GCA_016845285.1 Deltaproteobacteria bacterium
CCCACGAGGTGGTCCAGACCGACGAGCTCACAGACGCGGCGATGTGTGCAGCCTGCCACCAGCTGACCTGGCCCGACGCCGACCAGCCCTTCTACAACACCTTTGGAGAGTGGAAGGCCACCCCCTACGCCGAGGCTGGGGTGCGCTGCCAGGACTGCCACATGCCCCCCGTCGCGGGCGCAGCCGTGGCGACCCACTTCGCCGCCCAGCCCAGCCATGAGTTCGCGTCGCAACACGCACGCGCCCTGACGGTGTTGGTCGATCTCGGCGCACCCGAGCTGCAACGTGGCGAACCGCTTCCCGTCACCGTGCGCCTGCTCAACACAGGTGCAGGCCATCACGTGCCCACGGGCTCCCCCTTCAAGCGGTACACCGTAGAGATTGGGTTGCTTGGCGCTGACGGCGCACCTCTGGCCGAGTCCACGCTACGCAGCTTCGGCCGAACCCTGGAAGAAACGCCGCCATGGCGTACCCTCTCCGATGACCGGATCCCGGCCGGAGGCGAACTGAGCATCGAGACCACCATCGACGTGAGCCAGCGCAAGCGGGCCCAGGAGGGCGTGCTGCAGGTCCGCCTCCACCGCGTCGAGGGCGACCCGTCACCGGTTCTCCTCCGCGAGATCCCCCTCCCCGTCTATTGAGCGAGACCCCCATGATCCGCCATGCTGCGCTCACCGACCCCGGCAAGAAGCGCTCCCACAACGAGGATGCCCTGCTCGCCCAAGCCGAGCACGGACTCTTCGTTGTCGCTGATGGTGTCGGTGGACGTGCCGCCGGAGAGGTGGCTTCGGCCCTCGCCATCGAGACCTTCAACACCTGCGCCGACGAGCTCTCGAAGGCGGTGACCGCCTACGCCAACCAGCCGGAGTGGTACACGCGGAACCAAGTCCTGGAGCTTCTCGACGAGGTCTGCCAACGTGCCAGTCGCCGCGTCTACGACGAGTCGGAGGCCCTCGGCAAGAAGGGCATGACCACCACCCTGGTCATCGCCGTGGTGGGGGGTGGCGCAGCCTTCCTGGCCCATGTCGGCGACTCCCGCGCGTACCTGATTCGGGACGGCCTCATCCGTCAGCTCACCGAAGACCACTCCATGGTCAACGAGCTCGTACGCACCGGGCAGATGTCCTACGAAGAGGCCATGCGCTCTCGGTACCGCAACGTCATCACCCGAGCGGTGGGGCTGTACCCGACGGTGCAGGCCGATGTCATGAGCATCGAGGTGCTGCCCGGCGACCGAATCGTGCTTGGCTCGGATGGCCTCAGCGATCCCGTGCCTGTCGACCTGATCGAAGAGATCGCCAGCCAGCACGATGTCGAGACCGCCACCCAACAGCTGCTGCAAGCAAGCCTCGACCGCGGCGCTCCTGACAACGTCACGGTGGTGGTCGTCGAGCCGGAAGCCACTCCCCAGACCGAGGCTGCCCGCGCGCGGGCGCAGGTCATGGAGAACCTCTTCCTCTTCGAGGGGCTGCCCTTCCATGCGCGACTGCGGGTGTCCCGCATCTGCGAGGAGCTCTTCTTCACCCCGGGCATGACGCTCGTGACACAGGGCGACCCAGGCGACAGCATGTACGTCATCGTGCAAGGGCGCGTGAGCGTCACCCACGACAGCGTGCAGCTCGCCGAGCTCGGGGCGAGCGAGCACTTCGGCGAGCTCGGCCTTCTCGAGGAGGCCGACCGCTCAGCCACCGTGATCGGTGCCAGCTACGGCTCCGCCATCGTCATCCGTCGGGCGCAGCTCGCCGACTTCTGCCAGCGTGACCCCGACCTGGGCAACCAGATCCTCTGGAAGCTCCTGGCGACACTGGGCGCCCGCCTCAAGCACGCCAATGCCATGGCGGCACGACATCTGATTCCGTCCAAGGAACTGGCCCAGGCCAAGACCATCACGGACTGAGACAAGCAGCGTGGGGCAGCAACGTTAGCCAGGGGTTCCCTCGGGAGTTCCTGTGTCTGATCTCGTTCGCTGCCGCATCAGCCCCGACGCCGACGACCTCTTCATGTTCAGAGCCATCGCCTTGGGCCTCGTCGACACCGAGGGCATGCGCTTCGAGCTCGACACGGCCGACACCCACTCCCTCAACGGGATCGCCGACGGCACCGCCAGCTCCGGCTCGGATGGACCCGAGCTCTGCGCCATCAGCTTCGCCTGGTATCCCCACCTCCGCGACCACTGGCAGCTCCTGCCAAACGGCGCGAGCGTTGGCCGAGGCTATGGCCCCGTTCTCGTCACCCCCGAGCCCGGCTCCCTCGATGCGCTCACCGGCGCCCGCATCGGCGTGCCCGGTACCACCACCACGGCGTACAACGTCTTGCGCCTGGCGCTCGACTTCGAAGCCGTGGTCATTCCCATCACGCCGCCCGAGGCCATCTTCGAGGCTCTCGAAGATGGTCGGATCGACGCCGCCCTGCTCATCCACGAAGGGCGCCTGACCTACGCGGACCGCGGCTTGCACGCGCGACTGGAGCTGGGCGAGTGGTGGGCCGCCCAGACCGAAGGCCTGCCACTGCCGCTCGGGGCCAACGTGGTGCGCCGCTCCCTGGGACCGTCCCGAGTGTCCGCCATCAACCGCGTGGTCCGAGCGAGCATCGCGCACGGTCTCACCCATCGGGAGGAGGCCATCGCCTGGCTCCTCGATCGGGGCGGCATGCTCCAGACCGCCGCAGAGGTCGACGCCTACCTGGGGCTCTACGCCAACGCAGACACGCTGGAGCTCGGCGCCGACGGGCGTCGAGCAGCGGAGGCTCTCTACGCACGCACCCATGCGGCCGGGCTCTTGCCAGCGTGTGGCGACGTCGACTGGGCGTCGTACGAGCTCCACACTTGAAGCTCACCAAAGCCTGACCGCTGTCTAGGAACGGTTGACACGCTCGCAGGTCGCATCAGACATCCCACCGAGGAGTCTCGATGTCTCGCACCCGCAGCCTGCCAGCCTCTCGCAACATGGACCTCACCCCCATCATGGGTCTGGTCGCCATCCTCATCCCGCTCCTGCTCATGGCCTATGGGCCCGGGGAGGTCGTGTTGATCGACACGAGCATCCCTGCGATCTGCGCGGGCAGCTGCACGGGTGAGCCCGAGCCCGTGGTCGTCACGCCTCACATCCGCATCGATCGGACCGGATTCGTGGTGGGTGGCCTCGCTGCGGTCCCCGAGCTCGAGCTCGACGAGCAAGGCCAGCTCCACCTCCCCTGCACGGGCGGGGGCTGCAGCGAGCCCGGTGCCTACGACCTCGTCGCCCTGAACAACCTCATGTCCACCGCCAAGGATGCCTTCCCCGACTCGACCTCGGTGACCTTGGTGCCCACGGGCACGGTGCCCTACGAAGTGTTGGTCGGCACGATGGATGCCACCCGAGAGGCCCTGCCGGTGTCGGAGGGCGGCGAACGGCGTGATCTCTTCCCCTACCCGACCATTGCGGGCGGGCTCGACTGACCCCCAAACCGCAGGTCGATCCCGACCTCACTTCCTGTTGTCTGCCCGATAGGGGTCGCCAGGTCTGACGCTTCGGGTGAGATGGGGGAGTCTTCGCGTACCCGGGAACCGCATGCTCAGGTGGACCTCCGCGGGCGCCGTCACCGCCCCAAGAACCGTACAGATCCGTGTCCAGCGGAGCTATCCTGGACGCATTCGGGCTGGCGCGCCGGTGCCCACCCGCAGCATGAGCCCTCGAGAGATCCGGGCGAACGTGACGTGGTTCACCGAGGGCCTCCGCGGTCCTCGAAC
>JAERSX010000379.1 GCA_016845285.1 Deltaproteobacteria bacterium
GTCGCTCTTCGTGAACCACGACGTGACCGTGGACGCTGGCGTGGCGGCCCTGGTGGGCGCAGCGCTGTCGCTCGAGAACGTCGTCATCGCCTGGGTGGGCGTGGCGCCGGCGCTCGTGGGCGACGAGACGGCCAGTGTCACCCTGGGACATCTCGGCCTGGCCTCCCTCGGGGGGGAGCTGCTCGGGGAGCACCTGTCCGACGATGAGGCCACCCTCGTCGAGGCCGAGCCGGCCTTCGTCGGCTACCCCGGTGAGTCCGCTGAGCCCTCGGACTTCGTGCTCCTCGGCAGCAGCGGCTTCCGCGACGCCGGCGACCCCGCCCTCCTCGATCCCGACGGCAGCGTCAGCGATCTGGGCCTCTGGGGAGGTGCCGATCTGCCCGAGGGCGACGGCGATGGCGACGGGGCAGCCACCTGGCGCGACTG
This sequence comes from Deltaproteobacteria bacterium, assembly GCA_016845285.1. Lineage (GTDB taxonomy): Bacteria > Myxococcota_A > UBA796 > UBA796 > UBA2385 > BH17. Next base: position 427 of record JAERSX010000379.1, read on the forward strand.
CGACGACACCGATGCGACCGTGTCTCCAGATGCCGCCGAGGTCTGGTACGACGGGGTGGACAGCGACTGCGACGGCGCCTCGGACCACGACCAGGATGGGGACGGTGTGGACGCGGAGAGCGCGGGAGGGACCGACTGCGACGACACGGACCCAGCGGTGCAGACCGACTGTGTTGGGGCTGACGACACAGGCGATGAGCCACCGGCCGGGACGCCGACGCACAGCGGTCCGGACTGTGGCTGCACCCAGCCGGGTGTCGGCGCGGCACCGTGGCTGCTGGGCCTGTTGGTGGGGCTTCGTCGGAGGCGCGCTCCGCGGCACGCAGGTGGTGCCGCGCCCAGGGTGGGCTAGTCGGCGATGGCTGCGCTCAGCCCTGTGGAGTCGGCCGTCCAGTCCTCGATGTCGTCGACTCCGGCCAGCCGCAACACGGTGGCGCCGAACTGCGAGCAGTCCAGGTCCACCCCGTCGGGGTCCTCCAGGCCGGTCTCGAGATCGAGTCGGGTCCCGTAGAAGAGGTCGCTGAAGCCCCCGAAGACCTGTCCGCCAGCGAGGCGCGGACCACAGAGCAAGGCACTGCTGTAGGGCCAGTGGTCCTTGCCGCCGCTGCTGTTGTGGGCTGGGGTTCGGCCCATCTCACTCAGGACCACCACGAGGGTCTCGTCCATCAGTGTGGCCTCGGAGGTGCCTGCGGTGGCCGCGAGCTTGTCCATCAGCCCCTGCAGGTTGCCGAAGAGCTCCTCGAAGAGCGCACTCTGCCGGTCGTCGTTGTCGAGGTGGGTGTCCCAGGCATTGAGCTCGGAGCTGACCATCACGCAGCGCGTGGCACCGGTCGACAGGGCTGCCACCGCCAGCTCCAGCTGCTCCTCGATGGCCTCGCTTGATCGCCACTCGATCTCGCCCTTGAGCTCCTTGAGGGCTCCGGCCTGGTCGAGAGCCCGCTCAGCCTGCTCGGCCCGGACGCCCAGGCCATGGGCGTCGCTCGCCGACAAGGCCGCCAGACGCTCGGCGAGGGCGGCATCCATGGCTGCCTCGGCGGACAGGCTCGGCAGGGCCACCGGGAGGTCGCTCTGGTCGATGAGGTCGCCTCGGACGAGGCCCTCGAGCTGGCCGCTGGACCCCACTCGGATCACCGCACCGCCCACATCGCCGGTGTAGCCGGGGCCGCTGACCACCACGTGGGGCAGGCGGTACCGGTCGCTGGCCGCGCTTCCCATGATGGCGGGCCAGCCGGCTCCGCTGCTGCTGGTGCTGCCGGTCATGATGAGGCGGGTGCAGTCGGGGTGGGCCACGCTCGGCACCAGGATCCCGTTGAGGATCACGCTCCGGTGGGCGTGATCGGCGAAGAAGGCGTCTACGCTCGGGCGGTCGGCATGGGACACGTGCTGCAACGAGCCGGCCTCGACCAGGGTGGCGTCCTCCTCGGTGGCCACTGCACGGTTGTCGAAGGCGGGCGCGAAGACCCGGGTGGGATCCCAGCCACCGTGGTTCATGACGAAGATGACCTTGAGGCCGCCGTCTTCCAGCGGGCTCGCCCGCAGCCTGCGCGGCAGGGACAGGGCCCCCAGCAGCCCGGAGCCGTGGGTGATGAGCCGACGTCGGGACCAGCCTGCCATCAGTAGAACAAGACCTCGGGATCGCGCAGCCGCACGCTCAACACGCCAGCCCAGGCTGCCTCGGGGTCCTCGTCGATGGCGTAGAGCTCCGACCAGAGCGTGAGATCGGCGGCGATCACCTCGCTGTCCGCGGCGTGTTCGGTGCCGGTGAGCCGCAGATGCAGCAGCTGGAGCTGGGCGATCATGGGATCTGGGTCCGCGTCGGGGTGCTCGGTGAAGTCGACCTCGGTGAACAGGCGGGCGGCCTCGGGGTTCGCGAGGTCGGACGTGACCGCGTAGCTGGCAGCGGCCTGGGCCATGCGCTCGACGACGAGCCAGGACATGGTGTTGATCTCTGCGGCGGGCACCGTCACGTAGGTGCCGTCCATGCCGCCTGCCAGCGAGCGGAGGCCCACGGTGTCGTTGTCGAGCATGTCCCGTCCTTGGGCGGTGAAGCGGTAGCCCGTCAGATCTTCCAGCTGGCTCGCGAGCACATCGGGGCGGGTGATCTTCCAGGGGGTGCCACCGGTTGCCTCGTCTGCGCTCCGGTAGTGGCTACCCCCGATCAGCTCGGCGAACACGGGCCGCATGCGCAGATCTTCGGCGAGCAGGGTCTCTCGCAGGGCGGTCAGGGTGTCCAGGTCGTCGATGCCGTGGCGGCGCTGCAGCATCAGCTCGAAGGCGGTCGAGACGGCGCACTCCACGAAGCGGGAGTCGCCCGCCACCTGCTCGCCGAGGTCGTCCAGGGTGAGCGTGGGCTCGCCGAAGTAGCCGGGTGCCGTGCCGGTTGTGTCCTCCCAGAAGAGCTCACGCTCGGGGTGGTAGGCGCCAGCGTCCAACGGACTGGTCTGGTTGACGAAGTAGAAGCCCCACAGGTGGGAGGCCAGGGGGTCGAGGGTCGCGTGGCAGGCCACGCAGCCCGGGTTGTTGTGCAGCGCGTCGCGCACGGCCTCCTCGTCGAGGAGCTCCACGTCACGGTCGAACTCGATGGACCGGTCGAGGTAGTCGCTGCACAGCAGGATGCGGCTCAGCGTGTTGGCCCGTCCTCGGTTGGCGTTCGACTCGGTCGACCCGTAGCGGTCCCACAGCCCGTTGCTGCTCAGCACACCAGCGCTCGGACGGTGGTCGGTGTACTGCACCACCTGCCAGCCCGTCTCGCCCTCGGGGTAGTCGATGGGCCAGATGGTGCCGAGCTTCTCGTTGGCCATGGTCCAGTCTGCGGTGACCAGCTCGGTGTAGGCGAGGTCCTGGGAGATCACCTGCGCCAGGACCCGAAGCGGTTCTTCGCCGATGGGCTTGGCCAGCGACAGAGGATCGTCGGTGTCGTAGCGGACCACGAGCACATCGGTGCGGGTCTGGAAGCGCTCGTCGTAGAGGTAGACGAGGCGCTCGGCGAAGCGTGGGTCGTCGAGGAAGCCCACGATCAGGGCGTCGACGGTCTCGGGATCGGCGCGCACGGCCTCGATCTCGTCGAGGCTGGGGCGCACGCCGCGCAGGTCGAGGCTGGCGCGGAAGAGGAGCCGCATGGGTGAGAGCTGCTCACCCACCTCGACGGGGTCGGTGCCCGTGTCGGCGCCTGTGCCCGGATCGCTGTCTTCGGAGAGGCTGCCACCGGGCGTCAGGCCCTGCACCTGGGGATCGCCGCAGCTGGCCAGCAGCAGCGTAGCTGTCAGGACAACCCTCGGGAGCCTCAGTCCCATGGCCGTCGCTCCCAGTCCCACAAGGGCGACAGGTCCGGGCAGACGAGCCCCAGATCTTCATCGCCCCACCAGGCCCGCCCGCAGCCGTCGCAGTCGGGCTCGTAGATGGCGTCGTCGGCTTCGATGGGGCCGTGAAAGTCCACCACCACCCACAGGCCGTTGGGATCGCGGACCGAGATCTGCCCGGCAGGCTCCAGGTGACAGCGGGAGCGCTCGGGTCCGTACATGGACACGTCGTCCAGCAGCACCGTGGTGGTGGCGCCGGTGAGGCCGCTGATGCTGCCGTTGATGTGGACCTCGGTGGTGCCGAGGTCGAGATCGGTCGCGGTGCTGCTGATGAGGTCGACGATGAGACCGTCGTCCATCCAGGTGTCCTCGGCGCTCGGGCCCGTCCAGATCATCTGGCCGAAGAGGTAGGCCGATCCGCGTAGGTCGCCGCTTCCCTCGGATCGGAAGGTGCGGTGCGTGGAGCCGCCCCAGAACTCGAAGTCCGTGCCGTCTGGTGCGGCGATCTTGCCGATGCCGGCCAGCTCGCCGATGTCGTCGTAGATCTGATCGCCCACGGTGAGATCGGTGTCGGCGCGGCTGTAGGCGTAGCCCAGGAACTCCGCGCCGTCGGCGGTGGTGCAGTCGCCTTGCCAGTAGGTGCTCAGGTCGCGATCTTCGATGATGGGGCAGTCGGCATCGGCGTGGGTGTCTCGGAAGGCCTGGAAGCTGGCGGTCAGCTCGAGAGGATCGAGCAGCAGGTACACCGCCGCCACCTCCTCGATGGCCGCCTCCACGGCGTCGAGGTCCATGGGCTCGAGCTCCACTTCTTCGGGCACGTAGGTGTACTCGGTGGGCAGGTCGTCGGAGGGAGGGGCCGTGTCCTCGACCGGCGGCTCCTCACCGCTGTCGGCGCTGCCGCCCGACCCGCTGCTCGACGTGGGGGCCGGAGCCGGGGTCTGGCAGGCGAGCAGGCTCAGCAGGGGCAGGAGGGGCGACATCTCGCTCATTGTCTCCCGTGGCGGTGCTCTTGGCCATCCTTCCAGGTGTACCGAGCTGCCTCGCTCCAGGGCTGCCCGGAGCACGCCCGGATCTCAGGTGGTCGTGCCGTCGACCACGATCTGCCGGCCATCGATCTCGACCACCTCTCCCCCGTGGAGACGGCGTCCGCGGCGGGTCTCGACCTCTCCGTCCACGCGCACGTCCCCGTCTTGGATGAGGAGCTTGGCGTGGCCGCCGGTCTGGGCGATGCCTTCGAGCTTGAGCAGCTGGTCCAGGCGAACGGGCAGGCGCACGGGCGCCCTCCAAGGCTCGGTCAGAGCACGAACGGGGTGATGGGGCGGACGCCGGAGGGGGTGTCGGGATCGAGCTGCCACTCGATGCGCTTGTCGGCCTGGTAGCGCTTCAGCAGGCCGGACTTCTTCACCCCGGCGGCCAGCGCGGCGCGGAGCCAGAAGCGGGTGCCGCGGATGTCTGGAGGCGGGGGGCGGATGCCCAGCTGGTTGCGCAGCAGGCCGTTGGCGTAGCGGACGGCGTAGGAGTTTCGGATGTCGCGGGTCCAGTGCTCGGTGGTCACGGAGACACAGATGGTGTCGAGGTTCTCGACCCGGTGGGGCGCGTTGAGAGGCCAGTTCAGCATCTCCCCCTCCTCGAGCTCGAAGACCTGGGCGTAGTCGTCGAACCAGGGCTCGTAGTCGATCTCTGCCTCGGTGTAGCTCAGCACGATGCGTTCGATCTGATCTTCGGGCAGGAAGGGGGCGTGGTTGGGGTAGACGTAGACCCGCTTGCGGCCGCGCAGGTGCCACAGAGACTGACCCGGCACGTCTGCGTGGTAGTAGACCTGTGCGCCGGGCGACGAGATCAAGATGCCCAGGTTGTGCTTGAAGGTGGAGAAGCCAGGCACCAGCTCGGCCAGCTCGGCGAAGATGTCGTCGAGCAGGCGTGCGTAGCGGGAGTCGGCCTCGTGGACGCGGCGCAGGTTGATCCAGAGCCGTCCGTCGAAGATCGTCTGGAGCGCGGTGGCGCCGTCGATGCCGCCGAGGTCGCCTTCGCGCCAGTCGGCGAGGTTGCCGGTGCCCTGGGCCGCCATGTGGAGCAGGTCGTAGTTGTCGCGGGGGTAGGCGTCGATGAGCTCGGCCAGGGCCTCGTCGGTGAACAGTCCCGTGTCGGCCAGCGAGTGGCGGATGCGCACGGGATGGTGACCCCACAGGGCGCGGTGCTCGTCGCGAAAGCCTGTGAGGAAGCGGGGCGCCATCGCGCCATCATAGGGCGGGGTCGGGGTCCTCGCGTGGGGCCAGGATGACCACGGGGATCTCGCGCGCATCGCCGGCCCAGTCC
>JAERSX010000380.1 GCA_016845285.1 Deltaproteobacteria bacterium
CCCTTGAGGTAGACGAGTACGACGAGCCCACCGAGGAGACCGAGGAAGCAAGCAAGGGGTAGGACGTCGGCCACGAAGCTGGTCTCGAGCTCCCGGGCGGCCATGCGCTCGGCATCGGCGGCGCGCTGCGCCTCGGGCGGCCGGAAGAAGGGGAGCTTGGGCAGGTTCTTGGCGGCGACGAGGCCCACCACGGTGGAGATGCCCGTGGCGATGAGCGTGGTGGGAAAGATGGCTGCGGGATCGTTCGAGTCGTAGAGGGCTCGCAGGCCGATGATGCCCGTGGGCAGGAGCGCCAGCCCGCTGGTGTTGATGGCCAGGAAGAGCACCATGGCGTTGGTCGCGGTGCCCTTCTCCACGTTGAGCTTCTGCAGCTCGGTCATGGCCTTGAGCCCGAAGGGCGTCGCCGCGTTGCCCAGGCCCAGCGCGTTGGCCGCGATGTTCATGACCATGGCGCCCATGGCCGGATGATCGGGTGGAACCTCGGGGAAGAGGCGGACCAACACGGGCCGGATGAGCCGCGCCATGAATTTGAGGCCACCCGCCTCCTCGACGATCTTGAGCAGGCCGAGGAACAGCGCCATGTAGCCGACCAGGCCGATGGCGAGCTCGACGGCCACCTTGGCCATGTCGAGGGCCGCCTTGCCCACCTCGGCTGGAGTGCCGTTCAATGCGGCAAAGCCGAAGGCTGCGGCGACGATGACGAAGAAGACGGCGTTCATGGCAGCTCGACGGATTCCGGGAGTCGCACCCGTGAGACAGGGCGACCGGCCCCTATCGCGCCCTCTCCTCTCCAACCCCTTGTCTACGAGCTGGCATTCCGCCGGCCTACAGTGTCAGCGCCAGCCAGACCTGCAGCGCACGTGACAGCTGCTGGGCGGTGAGGCGGTCGAGGACCACCGGGCCGAAGTCGACCACGTCGAGGACCTGACGACCCGTGTCGGGAGCTTCGGGCACAGGCAGGCGTTGCTCAGCCCAGTCCACCCAGCCCGCAGGATCGTCTGGATCGCAGCGCAGCAGCGTGGCGTAGGGAATGCGCCGGACCACCTCGGGCTCGAAGGTGGCGTCATCGAAGTGCCGGGCGAGCCAGGCGCGCTCGGCCTCGCTGTAGCGAGGATCGACGAAGACCACGGCGAACACGATGTCGCGGAGGCGGCCGCCCGACGCGATGGCGCGCAGCACAGGCCCAGCCGCAGCGCCCCGCACCAAGAGCACCAGCCGCTGGGACGGCTCGCTGCATGACGCGACGAGCGCTCTGGCGAGGGCCTCTTCGCCCTCACCCGGGGCCCAGCCCTCGACCACCGGATCCGGTCCAGCCGGAACGGGCACCGGCTCCGCACGCACCCCTGCGAACTCGTCGCCCAGCGCGGGAGCACCCTCGCCCACCGGCACCGCCACCAGGTGGCTCAGCCGCCGCTCCAGCACGCCCTGCAGCCGCTCGCTCCAGGTCGCCACGTCGTCCCAGGACATCTCCGGGGCGAGATGCTTGGACAGCTCGTAGGCCGGCCCGTGCATGGCCGGGTCACTCAACAAGGCGTCCACCGCACGAGGGTCGTCCACGTACATGCGCTTCAGCCTGGCGGCGGGTGCCTCCAGGGCCACCAAGGCCTCGACGAGGCCACGCTCGCCGTCCTGCGCCGGCGCCACGATGTCGTCGAGAGAGGGCGACGTGAGCTTGGCCTCGGGCGTCCGGCCAGCGGGGTGAAAGAGCAGCACCGGCAGACAGGCGGCGGTCCATGCCTCGAGCTGCTCCCCTTCCGGGCCTCCACCCGCCTCGATCTCACCGCGCATGACGGTCGCGAGCACCACCTTGAGGAGCCGCTCACCGTCGCGCTCTACAGGCCGAGGAAGCGACTTCCAGCCCGCCCACATGGCAAGGCCCAGCGCCCCCAGCTCGACGAGGGTCTCGAGGCTCATGGCGACGCCTTCCGCCCAGTCGCACCAGGCAGCATGGGGGCAAAGGCGGGCGGTGAGTCACCCTCGGCACGCATGCGCTTCACCACCAGGTAGAGGGCCGTGTACAAGGCGAGGAACTCCCAGAAGGGCTTGTCGTTCAAGGTGAACTCTACGAAGGACCAGGCCACGTAGCCCAGCATGGCAGCCGGCATGGTCCAGGCCAGCACCTCGGCCTCGGTGCCGCGAGCAAGGCCGACGAGCTCTCGGGCCATGCCCACCACACTGCTCACCAGCCAGCCCACGAGCAGCAGCCCCACCACGCCGTAGTGGGCAATGACCTGCCAGAAGATGCCGTGCGGGTAGTCGTACAAGGACTCGGCCACGTAGTTGTTGTAGCGGGGCAGCAGGTTCTCGTAGCCGCCCGCTCCGATGCCCAGGCCCCAGGTGTCTCGGAACATCTGGAAGCACGTGAGCCAGTTGAGCTGCCGATAGTTCTGGCGGAGCGTGAGGTTGGAGGAGATGCGGTTGAGGGCCTTGGCGCTGTCGCCGATGTCGAAGGCCATGCCCACGCCGAAGAGGACCACCGTGAGCACGGCGAAGCGGACGAACCACTTCCGGAACAGCGGATGGGCCATGGCGGCCAGCAGTCCCCCGATGAGCGTGGCGTAGGCACCGCCACGGGAGCCACTCTTCAGCATCATCACGAACACGAAGAAGCCCGCGATCACCAGCCCGATCCGGCGCCAGCGACGACGCTCGATGAGCGCAAGCCCGAAGCAGGTGTGGATGATGAACATCAGGTTCATGGCGAACCAGTTCGGCTGCTGGCCCAGGCCGGTCTCGCGCCCGCCGCCTTCCGCCGCCTCGAAGCTGACGCCGATCTGGATGCCGGCGGCGTCGGTCGCGATGGCCAGCACCCCCACCAGCACGCAGCCCCCGACCCAGCACCAGAGCACCGTCCGCAGATGTCGCCACTCGTCGACGAAGGCGAGGATCACGAGGCAATTGGCCACCACCATGCCCATGGGCAGCAGCTCGCTCAGGCCATCACCCCGATCGACGGACCACCCCAGACTCAGCAACACGAAGGCCATGAGCGCCAGGTACGGTTGTCGCCAGGGCCAGTCCCGCCACAAGGTGCGCCCATGGATGGCGGCATGAAAGAGCAGGGCGATCAAGCAGAGGGCCAGCGCTGGCTCGAAGGGGCCCACACCGATGCGTCCGATGCGGAAGAAGACCGTGGCGCCCGTGGACAACAGGCGGGCCAGGATGAGCAGCCCGACCCCCAGCACAGGTCGCTCGAGCACGACGAGCACCATTGGCAGGGCCAGGATCAGGCCCAGGGCGGCTCGCTTTTCCAATGTGAAAACGCCGAGCAACGTGAGCTGAACCAGGATGATCCCCGCCAAGACGGTGGGTCCTCCCGCCCAGGCCGTCCAGCGCTCGAGCCTTGAGATCACGTCGATAACCCCGGTAAACTCGGACCCATCGCCTGGGCCGAACCCCACGGCTACCCCTTGCGTAGCGACTTTGTCAACCGGATCCGAAACCTCGATCCCTGCGACGGATTCGTGCCAGCGGCCCGGAGCTTCTTGACAGAGCAGCTCCAGCGTGCCACTTTCCCCCCGACCGAGGATCACCCCTCGGGCGCTTGCTTCGGGATTAGCCCGAAAACACCGCATACTGAGAGGAACGCTCCAATGAACAACTTCAAGCCCGCACTGCTGATCGCTGCTACCGCCGCTGCCTCCCTCGCCCTCGTCGCTTGCGGCGACAAGGACGACGACACCGGCGCCAACGCCTGCAACGCCTGCAACGCCTGCAACGCCTGCAACGCCTGCAACGCCTGCAACGCCTGCAACGCCTGCAACGCCTGCAACGCCTGCGGCAGCTGATCTAAGCAGTCGAGAGTCGCCCCCACGGGTTCGCCCGTGGGGGCGTTCTCGTTGGATCGAACACCACGTTAGACCGCGTCACATGATCCGCGCCCTCGCCCTCGCGCTCCTGCTGTCCTGCGTCTCCGAGCCCGAGGTCTCTCGCGGCCACGCGCCTACCCTCGACACCATCGAAGCCACCGCCCCTCCTGAGGCTCTGGCGCAGAGCGAGTGGCTGAAGGCCCACTTCAAGGCCCCCGTGGCTCCTCAGGGAACGCCCCCCGAGTCGTGGACGGAGCTCGAGAAGTCGCTGCAGCCAGAGCAGTGCGGCAGCTGCCACGTGCAGCAGTACACCGACTGGAAGGAGTCCTGGCACTACCTCGCCATGGGTCCCGGCACGATGGGGCAGCTGGTCGACTGGGACGGCTCCAGCGACCGCACCGTGGGCCAGTGC
>JAERSX010000381.1 GCA_016845285.1 Deltaproteobacteria bacterium
GGTCTTGCTCTGGAAGTCGACCTTGACGCGGCCCTTGCTTCCCTTGCCGAACTTCGGAGCCTTCGCACCGGACTTGCTGGCGCCGTGGAGCTCGAAGTACTTCTTGACGTCCTTGACCTGGTTCCGCTTCAGGCGGAAGGCCTCGGTCAGAGCCGTGGCGGCCTCTTCGGCGTTGCCAGCAACCTTGCCCTGGGTATCGACCAGCTTGGGCAAGACCTTGCCTCGAATCTGGCGACGACCGTCCGAGCCGGTGATGGCCACCGCGTCGGTGGCAGGGGTGAACTCGAAGAGTCCGATGAAGCCTGGGATGGACGTGGCCACCGACGTAATCGGCTTCGGGCCACTGTCGATCTCACGAATGTAGACGCCTGGGGTGTGATATTCCATGGACTACTCAGTCCTCCGAATCGGCGTCGCTGGAGCGACGTAGAAAGTGGGGTGCGGGTCCCGGAGGGGACACGGGTTGAGGGATGTGCCGCCCGCCGCGTATGCGGCCGTTTCGCGAGGTGTCCGTAGGACGCTCCGCGGTGGCATTTTGCAGCCGGCCCATCTTGACTGTGGTCCCACCTGCGCTGGCGATCAGGGCGCCGTCCAGCGCAACGCGGGCTCGATACGTGAGAAATGGTCGGTACGGGGCCTCATGGAGGCTGAACAGGTTGATGGCGTCACCCACGGTCAGGTCGTCGACCAAGGCCAGGGACACTTTCTCCATCAACAAGCCATCCTCGTCGGGGTCCACGTTGGGGTCGTGGGGACGGCCGAGGCTGTCCACTTCACGCCCGTCAGGAAGTACGAACCGGCGCGGACGATAGATCAGGTGGGTCGCCTCGTACAACCGAAGCATGAGCCACCCCATCAGACGCTCGGCGTCCGACCGGAATTTCGAGTGGACCATGATCAGGTAGAACAGGTCCACGAGCAGCGGCGGCCGGTGGTAGAAGACCTCGCCACCCTCTTCGGGAGAGGTGTTGACGAAGATCGGTGCCTGCTGGTGCCGCTTGTGGCGCTGCAGGTTCGGGTTCTGAGACACCCGATACATGTAGACGTAGATGACCTGTTCGCGGTCCTTGGGGACGAACTTCAGGTCTTCTTCGAACTTCGGCGGCTGTTCGCTGAGGTCGTAGCCGGTGCGCAGGAAGGACTGCAGGCCTTCGGTGACCTCACCGATGATGCCCTTGCCCGACATCGGGCCGACACGGGGCGTCAGCGCAGCGTCGATCATGCAGACTCCTCGCCATGGAGCAGGCGCTGCGCGAGGTACGGCCCGGCGTCGAGGCGGGGGGGCCGCTCCGGGCGGAGGTGCAGCTCCGTGGGGCGTGGTAGCGCAACCGTCCGATCCATAGCGAACGCGGCCTCTACGGCCAACCTGTACCGCTCACGAGCCACCGGTGCGGGCCGGGCACGGTCCATGCCCTCCACCTTGCTCATCCGTGTCTTCTCCATGCGGTACGGGTGCCGCACGAGTCGAATGAGCTGCGGGGCGTGCTGTGTGATCTCCATGCGTCGGCGGGATGTCCGGATGCGACGCGGCTCGATGGCCTTGTGGGGGGGCACCAGCTCTTTCTTCTCCTCGACGTAGGAGCGCTCGGCGCATCGCTCGACCACGGGCCGGGGCATCAGCGAGCGCTCGCCAGGAACGCGTCTACCGAGGCGGGTCCGAGGGTCGATCAATGCGTCTGCTCACAGTCGACGGAGGCGATGTTCCACCGGAGCGAAACACCAATAGGCAGCCTTTCGCGCCCAGATGGGCTGAGTACAAGACAGGGTGACTCGGTGCCCCCAGGCTCCGAGGTCGGCTCACCCTACACGACCCCTAAAGCAGTGGTCAACCGACCTCGATTGCACTGCGATGTCATACCGTCCCTGACAGCGCCACCGCCCGAGACCGCCTGTGCACGCTGGCGTGATAGCGTCGACCAATGCGACGTGATCGCAAGAAGCCAGGCTCCACTGATCGCGCGGTCCGCGTGCTCCGCTCGGGCCGAAGTGGGCGTGCGCAGGACGCAGCCTCCAAGAAGATGGCGGCCATCGGCCGCAAGGCCGGGAACAGCGGCTTCGACAAGCAGCTCAAGAAGGCCGGGTCCCAGCGCGATCGACTCATCGAGTTCATCCTGCAGCGCCTCCAGACAGTCAAGAGCATCCAGAACACGGAGCTGCTCGAGATCAAGAACGTGCGGACCTGGTACAAGGAAGTGGCCAAGGGGCACGAGGGCTACACGCTTCCAGACCCCACCCGCTGGCACGAGTGCGCACAGCAGTATCGGCGCGCCATCGAGGCCTTGTGCAACGGAAACATGGGCCAAGGCGTCCGCCTCCTCGAGAACGCGTGCGAGCTCGAGCGCGCCGCCAACGACACCATCCCGGTGCAGGTGCGCGAGAAGCTCAACAAGCCGCAGCGCACCCAGGCCGAGGCTCCCGACACGGCCGCAAAGGTGGCCGCGACAGCGTCCTGCCCCACCCGCAACCTCCCCGCCGGCATCCGGCTGGCGTACGACATCTTGAGCATCAGCGACAAGATGGAGAACGCGCCCCCCATGCAGCCGCTTCGGAACCTGCAGTGGTGGAACTTCAGCGACAACGAGGAAGAGGAGGAGGAAGAGGAAGAGGGCGGCGACTGAATTCGGGCGGATGCCCTCCGAGCGCTAAACCACCCGCATGAGGTCATCCGAGTCGCTGCACACCACCCTCGCCCGCTTGATCGCCTTCCCCACGGTCAGCGATCGGCCCACCGACGAGATCGTCGCCTACCTGGCCCGGCGGGCCGAGGATCGCGGGATGCGGGTGGAGGTCATCCCGTCGGGGCCGGACAAAGCCAACCTGGTGGTACGGGCAGGGCCCGACGGCACCGATGGGCTCACGTTGAGCGGGCACCTCGACGTCGTGCCGACGGCAGGACAGGCGTGGAGCAGCGATCCATTCGTGATGAGCGAGCGCGACGGGCGGCTCTTCGGGCGGGGGACGTGCGACATGAAGGGGTTCGTGGCCGCCGTGGTCACGGCCCTCGAAGCCATCGACGTCTCCGCGCTGAAGCGGGAGCTGGCGCTGGTCTGGACCCACGACGAGGAGGTCGGGTGTTGCGGGAGCGCCCTGCTCGTGGAGCGCTTCTTGCGAGAGGGACGCAGGCTTCCCCGGCAGGCGCTCATCGGGGAGCCCACCAGCCAACAGCCCAAGCGGATGCATCCTGGTCACAGCACCTTCGCCGTGCGTCTGCAGGGGCGTGCCGCACACAGCAGCCGACCCTCGCTGGGGCTGTCGGCCATCAAGCTGGCACGCGAGGCCCTCGGCGCCATCGAGGTCCTCGAAGAAGAGCTTCGCGGGGAGCGGGCCCACGAGGACCTGCTGGAGGCGCCATACACGGTGGTCAACGTCGGGGAGATCTCCGGTGGGAGCGCGGTCAACATCGTGCCCGAACACTGCCTGCTGCGTCTGGGCATGCGCGCGCTCCCGGGCCAGTCAGCCGCTGAGCTGCTGACCAGACTGCAAGCGACCCTGGCACCGCTCGCGGCTCGCGCAGCCACCGAGGGTGGGAGTGTCCAAGCCGAGCTCCTCCGCGAGGCCCCAGCGCTGCTGTGTCCGGATGGAACACCTCTTCTCAGCGATCTGGAAGCGCTCGGGGACGGCGGGGCACCCGGTGCGGTCCCGTTCGCGACAGATGGTGGAAACCTCGCCCGGCTCGGCCTCGACTGCGTCATCTGCGGCCCCGGGAGCATCGACCTGGCCCACCGGCCTGACGAGTCCATCGGCATCGACGAACTGCACGCCGGCGTCGACCTCCTCACACGCCTGATCCGACGCCGGTGCATGTAGGTTGAACAGTGGGTGGGAGGTAACGAGCGCCGAACTGTCGATGTCATCTCGATGACATCGAGCGTGTCCGCGAGTCACATCCCCTGCCGGATACCCCTTGGATCGGGTAGGATTGCCTGCGACGGTCTCAGAATGCTCTGGAGTCCCCATGTCTGACAGCTCGAGCGCGGGTGGCCTCATCAATCGGCTCGCAGCCCGTGCGGAGCGGGCTGAGCTGAGCCGCGTGGCCATTCCTGGCGGCGGGACGGCCTTGAGCGGGCCTCTCGCGAGCCGCGCCCTGAAGGCGGTGGGCGCCCGAGCCATGACCCTGGACCGCTCCATCGTCGTCAGCGAAGACTTCGATCCCAGCGATCCGGAAGACCAGGCGCTCTTCGCCCACGAGCAGCACCACGCCATGCACGGCGATGGCGATGGTGGCGGCGATGGTCACAACTTCCGCGATGCCGAAGAGATCGCGGCCCGTGCAGCCGAGGCCATGGTGTTCCACCGGTCGTGGGGCTACGAAGGCGGCTACACCCCGGGCGGTGGTCCCGGCGGTGGCACCAACAGCGGTCCGCAGGATCACTCTGGCCAAGGTGTCGGCGCAGGCGTGGCCTCGTCCAGCGAGAAGAACGAAACCGTCGACTCCGACCCTGACTCCGACCGTGGATACAAGGGCCTCCTGGCGCAGGGCTACTCCCACCAGGATGTCGTCGACGATCTCGCCCGCAAGGCCATGAACGCCATCGATGACCGGCGGCGCACGGGCCACGACCGCAACAGCCACCTCCGTGGCAGCTTCTCCGGCGCCGGCGGAGTCAAGTAGTCCAGCAGTCGTCGCTGCGGCAGCCAGGGTAGACTCGCGGCCCCGACGGGAGAGCCTGTGTCCACCGTGTTCGAGGAGCTTGCGCGCCGACTGCGGCGCACCGATCTGCTGCTCCTGCGTGCCGTTCGTCGCCAGCGAGCCCGCCCCGCCATCCGTGCCAAGGGGCAGTTCTGGGGCTCTGTGATCACCGATGATGAGGTGGATGAGCTGCTGCGGGCCCACGGTGAGATCGAATACCCCGCGGGCAACGATGGGCTCGAGGATGCTGTCGAGGTCAGCAAGAAGCTCCGCGACGACCCGGGCGGACGCTTCTCGCGCCTACGCGCGGCCTTCTCCTTGGATGGCGACGACGCCGACCTGCTGCTGCTGGCCCTCGCGCCGGAGATCAGCGCTGGCTACGGCAAGATCTTCGCCTACCTCAACGACAACCTGAACCAGGCCTTCCTGACCGTCGATCTGGCGACCCGGGTTCTTCGCCCAGGCCGCCAGGAGCGGCTCGCCCTGCAGAGCCGGCTCATGTCGGGGTCGCCTCTCATCAAGAACCGCCTGCTCTTGTTGAATCCTCCCGACGGTGCCGAGACCCACACGGCGAGGCGCGTACACCCGGCCGGCCGGCTCATCCGCTGGCTCATGGAAGAAGAGGAG
>JAERSX010000382.1 GCA_016845285.1 Deltaproteobacteria bacterium
GCCCCGAGCTCCCCTCCCTCGAGACCCTCGCCGACGCCGACACGGTCATCGAGGGTGCAGAAGAAGGCCACTACGCCGGACGGGCCATCGCCGGCCTGGGCGACGTCGACGGCGACGGCTTCGACGACATCCTCATGGGTGCCTTCGGTGATGACCAGGGCGGCGAGCTGGCGGGCGCGGTCTACATCTTCGGTGGCAGCGCCACGGGCATCGCCAGCGGACTGGTCACCGACGCACAGACGGAGCTGCTGGGCGAGACCGAGCAGTCGGAGACCGGGTACGCCGCCTCCCGGGCTGGTGACCTCAACGACGACGGCTTCGCCGATCTCATCGTGGGCGCACCTCACGAGGACACCGCCGCCAAGGACGCCGGCCGGGCCTACGTCTTCCTGGGCTCGGCCGACGGCATCGCCTCGGGCTCCATGGCAGACGCCGACGCGGTGATCTCCGGTGCCGCCGAGGACGACCACGTGGGCGAGTGGGTCGACGATGCAGGCGACGTCAACGGCGATGGCTTCAGCGATCTCGTGCTCGGCGCCTACAAGCAGAGCGGTGTGGGCGAGTACAGCGGCGGCTCCTACCTGGTGCTGGGCAGCGCAGAGCCCACCCACCTCAGCGCCGACGACGCCGACGGCGTCTACTCGGGCGAGGCCGAGGGCGATCGGGCGGGGGTCTCCGTCTCGGGCCTCGGTGACCTCGACGGCGACGGCTACGGCGACTTCGCCGTGGGCGCCTACGAGGCCAGCAACGGCGGCAAGTACGCGGGCTCTGCCTACGTTCTCTACGGCACCGCCACCGGCGTCTCGAGCCGCAGCCTGGGTGATGCCGACGCGATCTTCACGGGAGAGGACCCCGGCGACAACGCCGGGATCTCGGTGTCCGACGCTGGCGACCTCGACGGCGACGGCTTCGACGACCTCGCCATCGGCGCCCGCAACCACGGCCCCGACGATCCCCACATCGGCGCCGCCTACATCTGGCTGGGGGGCGCCGAGCTGCCCCTCTACAGCTCCCTGGAAGAGGCCGACCTGCGCCTGCTGGGCGCCGAGTCCTTCGACCACACCGGCGAAGCGGTCGCCGGGGCCGGTGACCTCGACGGCAACGGCTACGACGACCTGCTCATCGGTGCACCCCACGTGAGCACCGAGGGCATGCAGAACGGAGCGGTCTACATCCTGGGAGGCTGGGGGCCATGAGCACACGACTGCTGACGCTGGTGACGATCCTGGGGGCCTGTGGGGGCGAAGAACCCTGTCCAGCGGGCTCGTCCCGCTGGGACGATGGCCTGTGTCACCTCGACGCGTCCGAGGAGAGCGACGACTCCGGCGGCGGGGAAGCTGGCACCGGAACCGGAGCCGGGTCGGACTCCGGCGACACCTCCGTCCCGACCTTCACCGAGATCCAGGACACCATCTTCGCGCCGTCCTGCGCCTTCTCCACCTGCCACGGCGACGCCGACGGGGTGGCCGACATCGTGCTCACGGGAGACGCCGCCTACGCCGCACTCTACGAGGCACCCGCCGTGGGCAAGGAAGACGCCATCCTCGTCATCCCCGGTGATGCCGACAACAGCTACCTGGTGCAGAAGATGGAGGAGGCCGACGACATCGAGGGCCTGCCCATGCCGCCCGCGGGCATCCTCGACGAGGAGCTGACCCAGATGGTCCGCGCCTGGATCGACGCGGGTGCGGCCGACGACTGAGCAACCCGAGACGGAGTCTCTCGATCCAGGTGGATCGTCCACAACCTGACGGTACAATCGGCCGATGCTCTTGATGCTCGCCCTCGCCTGCAACCCCGCTGCAGGTCCGGCCGCGACCGCGCCCGACGAGGAAGAAGAGCAGCTCGTCGACGAAGACGAGGAAGAGACCATCGAGAGCGAGGAGGCCCCGCGGGTCTACCGGCTCACCCACGCCCAGTGGGAGCACAGCGTCCAGGCGCTCCTCAACCTCGAGGACAGCACCGGGCTGAGCTCGGGCTTCATCGGCACCACCATGAACGGGGGCTACGACAACAACACCGAGACCCTGTTGGTCGATGCGATCCTCTTCCAGGACTACCAGCGTGTCGCCATCGAGCTCTCCGACCAGGTGGCCCGCGACCCCGAGCTCCTGGCCGCCGTCGCCCCCGACCTGACCGCCGAGACGGTGGATGTCTGGCTCGAGGCCATGGTGAGCGAGGCTTGGCGCCGCCCCATCACCACCGACGAGCTCAGCAGCTGGTCGAGCGTCTTCGCCATGGGGCCCGAGCTCGTGGGCAGCGGCGACGACCTGGCCGACGGCGTGCAGGTGGTGCTCCAGGCGCTGCTGCAGTCACCGGGCTTCGTCTACCGGATGGAAACGGGCGACAGCGGAGAGCCGCTGGACGGGTGGGAGGCCGCAGCCAAGCTCTCCTACACCCTGTGGGACAAGCCCCCCGATGCCGAGCTCCTCGCCGACGTGGACTCCCTGGCCGACGCCGCCGTGCTCCAGCAGCACGCCGAGCGCATGCTGGCCGACGCGTCTGCCCGGACCCCACTGCTGGCGCTCTTCGAGCAGACCCTGCGCTTCGAGGACTACGCCAACATCGAGAAGGACTACGACTGGGAGACCTCACTGCGCGACGACATGCGCACCGAGGGTGAGCTGTTCCTGACCGAGGTGCTCTTCGAGGAACGGGGCGGCCTGAGCCGGCTGCTCACCGCAGACTTCACCGTGGCCAACGCCAGCCTGGGCGAGCTCTACGGGGTGGACGGACTGGGCGACGAGTTCGAGAAGGTCTCCCTCGATGGGACCCAGCGTGCCGGCATGCTCACGCTGACGGGCTTTCTCACCCTCATGGCCGAGGACGAACAGTCCAACCCCATCCGCCGCGGCGGCTTCATCCTCCACAAGCTGCTCTGCATCGAGGTGCCCCCGCCCCCCGACGAGACCACCGGTGTGGGCCCCATGGAGGAGGGCCTGAGCAACCGTGAGCGCGTGGAGCGTCACACCGGCGAGGGCACCTGTGGCGAGGGCTGTCACACCCTCATCAACCCCCTCGGGTACGCCTTCGAGAACTACGACGGCCTCGGC
>JAERSX010000383.1 GCA_016845285.1 Deltaproteobacteria bacterium
GGTCGCACCGGAGCCGGAAGCCGAGCAGGAGCCCTCGGCGGTCGAGCTGGTACCCCTCGCGTCGGAGATGATGGGTCGCCAGGCGATGATGTCCGACCTGGCGAACCTGACAGCCGTCGCGCCGGAGGTTGTGGCGGAGGCCGATGCCCTCGACTCCTCTCACCACGACCCCGACGAGGATCTGAGCGACCTGTCCAGCGACGTCCAGGCCGGCCGCTTCGGCTGGCAGGCCGAGGTGGATGGGGAGCCCTGCCCCTTCCTCATCGTCGCCGACTCACTGCAGCAGGCGATGGCCGTGGCGCGGCGTCAGGTGCCGGCCCGAGACCTGGAGCGCATGAGCATCTGGATGATCGGTCCGCTGCTGGCGTGAGTCGCGGCGCGGTTGGGAGGTTTGGTGAAGCAGGCGATCTTCGCGTTGGTTGGTGTGGTGCTTGGCTTCCTGCTGGGCGGAATTCAGCCTCGTCGGGCGCTGGTGGACAAAGACGGCGAGATCTCCAGGCTCGAGGACGAGTTGGTCGAGGCCCGACGCAGGAGTCGCCGAGGCTCTGTTGGTCGCAGTGTGCTGCCAGGCCTGGACGGGATGTTGCCCACCCCTGAGCTGGACGACGAAGACGAGGAAGAACTGGCCCTCGAAGACGACGAGGGGAGTGATGCAGCCGCCGAGGTCGAGGTGGTGGCTTCAGGCCAAGACGGCGGCGGTGCACCTGCCGATGTGCTCGACGAGTTCGACCTGGCGGCCGATGCCCAGCGCCTCCGCGCCGAGCAGAACCTCGCGGCACTGCAGCAGGAATTCGACCTCGAAGAGGCTGATCTGGTCGAGCTCGACCGGGTCTTTGCCGACATGAACGACGCGCTGGCCGAGCACGCCACCGATGTGTTGGACATGACCCTGTCCGGCGAGGAGCCCACGGCCAGCGAGTTCCTCGGCATCAGCCACGACGTGACTGGCATCCTCTACGAGAGTCAGGTTGCCCTCGATGACGTCGTGGGGGTGTCGGGCACTGCAGATGACGAGGATCCCACCACCCAGGTGTGGAACTACATCGACCTCGAGGCCTTCCGCCCTGCAGTCGAGGAACTGGCAGCGGAGGGCGCAGGTCCCGGAGTCGGGGGGCGTCCCTAAAGGTGGGGTCGGCCATCTCGATGCTTCGCGACAGCCTGGTGGTCGCCGCTTTCGACCTCTTCGAGTCGCTGCGGTCGCGCAAGGTCATCGTGTTGCTGACGCTGTACCTGGCGGGGGCCAGTGCGGCGGCTGGGCTCTTCGTCACGCTGCTGCGGGAGCTGGAGAACACGGTGGCTCGGAGCCTCGCGGTGGGCACCACCGACCGCCCCGGTGTGATGACCGAGGAGCTCATGCGCAGCGAGCAGCTCCGTGACGTTCTGCACGGGCTGGTCGGAGATGCATCGCTGGTCGACGCGCTCATCTCCGTGCCCCCGTTGGCCCTGTTCTACGGGTGGCTGGCGCTCACGGCAGTGCCGATCCTCGTCGTGCTCACCAGCGGAGATGCCATCGCCGGAGACCTCGGCAGTGGTGCCTGTCGCTTCGCGCTCTTTCGGACAGATCGCCTCTCGTGGGCGGTGGGCAAGTTGCTGGGACAGGCCACCTTGATGGGCGTGGGTGTGCTCGCTGGGGCCTTCGGTGTCTGGGTGGTGGGTTTCGGGTTCATGGCGCGCTTCGAGGCCCTCGACACGGCCTGGTGGTTGCTCCGCCTCGGGGGCCGCGCCTGGATCCATGGCTTCGCCTGGCTCGGTGGTGTGCTGGCCGTCTCCCAGCTGACCCGCTCCACGACGCGAGCCACGGGCGGTGCGCTGTTCCTCCTGATCGCTGTGGGAACCACGGGCCTGGTGCTGCAGTCGCCCTGGGCTGTGGAGTACGCGCCCGTCCTCTCCGAGACCTTGTTCCAGCTCCTTCCCCGTGCCCACCGGCTCGACCTCTGGCGTCCCACCCTCGCAGAGCGCCTGCCGGGGATGGTGATGCTCCTGGCACTCGGAGTGAGCTGGTTTGCACTGGGCCACATTCGCTTCGCGCGGAGGGACGCGTGAGCGGCGTGGCGCTGCGGCTGCGTGGCGTGCGCAAGCGCTACGGACGGCTCACGGCCCTCGATGGCCTTGAGTTCGAGGTGCCAGCGGGGGCCATCTGCGGTCTCGTCGGCCCCAACGGCGCCGGCAAGACCACCGCCTTCGGTGTGGTGGGTGGGTACGTGCGCCCCGACGAGGGGCAGGTGGACGTGCTGGGTGAGGGTCCCCTCGATCCTCACCGTCACGCCGGCCGGGTGACCCTGCTGCCCCAGGACTGTGCGCTCAACGCCCACACCACCGTGGGCGAGACCCTTCGCTACTACGGGCGGCTGCAGGGCCTGGGCCGGGCTGAGTCCCGGCGTGAGGCAGACCGGGTGCTCGATGCGGTCCAGCTCACGGATCGAGCCGGGTCGCGTGTGCGTCAGCTCTCCCATGGCATGCGACGCCGGGTGCAGGTGGCCCAGGCCTTCCTGGGCGCGCCTGAGCTGGTGCTCCTCGACGAGCCCATGGGTGGCTTGGACCCTCATCTCGTCGTGGCCATGCGGGCCTTCTTCCTGGCGCAGCGGGGCCAGCGCACCTTGGTCATCAGCAGCCACGTTCTCCACGAACTCGAGGCCATCTGCGACCACGTCATCTTCCTCGACAAGGGTCGCTGCGTGCGCGAGGGCTCCTTGGCCGAGCTGACCGGTCGTGGCCAGCTCGTTCGCGTCGTGTTGGAGGGCGACGCCGCAGACTTTCTCGCGGCGGTCTCGGCGGCCCTCCCGGCGGTCGACTTCGTCGCAGAAGGCCCTCAGCTTCGAGCCCAGGCCCCGGCCGATTGGACCATCCCGCGCCTCAACGAGGCCGTCCTCCAGGCGCTCATCGAGGCGGGCGCGCCCATCTTGGAGCTTCGTCCAGGGCGGGGGCTGGAAGAGACCTGGATGGCGGACCGCGGAGCCTGAGCGAGGCCGCCCTACTCGGTGAGCCAGTCGCTGACGCTGTCCCAGCCCGTCTGGGTGCGGTACAGGCAGCTGTGCGGGTCGTAGTCCCCGTCGGCCTCGCAGTCGACGACGGTGGCGTCGGGCAAGGCCTCGGCGAGGGCGTCCGTGGTGAAGTTGGGCACCTGGTAGTCCCCCACACCCCGCAGGATGTAGCTGCTGGCGCTCTGATCACGAGCGACGGCCATGGGGTCGCTGGGGTCCATGGTCCACTGGAACAGGGTGGACACAGGGTGGAGTCGATCCAGGTTGGGCCACGCCTCCTCGGGGAGCTCCAGGGCGGCCCCGAGGAGGGCCTCTGTGGTGACCTCCTCGGGCATGTCCGCACCGAAGAGGGTGAACAGACTCGCGAGGGTGGCCTCGTCGAAGCCGCCCAGAAGCCCGGTCTCCAGGAAGTAGAGGATGAAGACGCCCCCCGTGCCGCTCAGGTAGACCTCGCTGGTGTCCTCGGGGGCGGCCACGGCACCGAGGTTGGTGGTGACCGAGCCCATGGAGTGGCCCATTCGACGCACCTTCGTGGGGTCGACGGTGCCGGCGGGGAGCGCATCGTTCAGCCCCAGCTCGAGGAAGCGCCGCAGGGTGTGCCCCTCGATGGCCGTCTGGCGCTGGTTGTCCCGGAAGGCGGGTGGATTGACGATGTTGTAGAACCCGAGGCTGCCACCGCTGTAGCCCTCGTCGATCAGGGGGTAGCGGGTGCCGTAGAGGGCGGCGTCCCGGCCAATGAGTCCCCAGCCTGCGTCGGCGAAGCGGGCGGCGATCTCGTCGCCTCGATCGCTCTTCTTGACGCGCTGGTGGGCGTTGTAGGCTTGACCGGCGGTGCCGTGATCGTAGATGACCACCGGCACCTCTCCCATGGGCTCCCCGTCGGCGTCCTTGGGCAGCCCCACGGTGATGCGCATCCACTCCACATCGGGTTCGCTCAGGAGCTCTCCGCCCGCGAAGTCGATCCAGCCCGTGTACTCGTCGGTGTCGGTGATGTGGGTGAAGCCCGGGCTCATGTACGGAGCACCCTCGAGCCCCGAGTAGTTGAGGATGGGGATCTCGCCCTCGTAGATGGCCAAGGGCCACTCGTCGCCGAAGTCGACGTCGTGGCTGCCTTCCTCCTCGTCGTCCAGGAAGTAGGCGTAGGCGGTGCGTCGCTCGCCGTCCTCGAAGACGGTGGTGACAGCGGTGGTGTCCTCGCCGGACTCGGTGGTGGTCTGACGGATCTCGAGACCCGCGACCCGGGTCAGCTCGACGTCCGCGAAGAAGTCGGCGTCGACTCGTGCGTCGACGTCGGCTGCGAGGGCCTGGAGCTGCCCGGTCACGTCCTGGATGGTGAAGACCGTGGCGACGGCCACCTCTCCGGACACGCCGGCGGTGTCGAGTGCTTCGGTGACCATGCTGGGAAGGGCGTAGCCCTCGGGTGACTCGGCGCCTGCACTCCGCATGACCACTGCGGCCAGGCTGGCACCTGAGGCGGGCGGGTGCCCGAGGGCGGGAGCCATGGCCAAGGTGTTGGAGGCGTAGAAGGGATCGCCTGCGGGGTCCTCGATGAAGCGGAGCTCGAGGGGGATGAGCTCCCCGGTGTCGAGGTCGACGAGGAGCACGGGGTCGTCGGGGCTTCCGATGGTGGCTTGAGGGACCTCGAGGGGGCCTTCGAAGCGGAAATAGGATGCGGTGTTGTTCCCGAAGCCGTTGGCGGTGAGCTCGAGGCGGCGTGCCCACCCGTCCACCACCGGGCCCGCGATGCCTGAATCACTGCCAGGGAAGCCCGTCAGGTCGGGGAACCCGTCAGAATCGAGGAGCTCGCTACGGGGGAAGGGAACGTCGAAGTAGTGCTCTCCGCGGCTGGCATCCCAGATGGCGGGCACGCCGGTGACAAGGCCGTCTTGCGGAGCCGGGTCTGCCTTGCAGGCCGACAGGAGGAGAAGCGGGAGGAGACGCATGGGGGCTCCGGACTCAGCGGCCGGTGGCATAGGCGCCGCCAGGCTCTTCATGGAATGCCGCCCCGTCGAAGCGGAGACGACGAATGTCGTGGATCCCGTCACCGTCGGCTTCGTAGACGTTCAGATGCGCGGTGCGATCCTTGTCGGGGAGGTAGGCGTAGCCGCTGGCTCCCGGGTCGAGGATGGGGACCGCGCCGGCCGTGGTCTGGAGCTCGGTGCGAAATCCGTGGTGCTCATGACCATGGAGGATGGCGCCGACTCCCGGTGTGCGGCTCAGCCAGGCCTCCACCTCGGCGGCGTTGCTCAGAGACCGGGTGCTGGGGCCGTAGGGCTCGCCCCGTCGACCGCGGAGGGGGTAGTGAATGCAGAGAAAGACGAAGGAGCCGTCGGCCTCCTTCAGCAGGCTGGCGGCTTCTGGCAGCTGCTCTGAGGGTGTCACACCGGAGGAGAGCGGGTGGGCGCGGCAGGTCTCCAGGGCCAGGAAGGACACGTCACCGAATCGGTGGAGCCAGGGCATGCGGCTGCCCATCCACGGCCCGAAGTACTGCCGCATCTTCTGGCCTGGCACGGGCTCTCGCACGTAGGTGTCGTGGTTTCCCGGGATCAGGACGGTGGGGATGTCGCGGGTGATGGGCTCGAGAAGCTCTCGCGCGGCGGCGAACTCCGCGTCGAGGGCCTGGGCGGTGAGGTCTCCTGTGATGACCACCACGTCGGGCTCTTCGCGCAGGGCGGCGGTCACGGCCGCCCGCTGCGCGGCCTCGGAGAATTTGCTCTTGCGACCCAGGAGGTACAGGTTTGCGCTTCCGATGAGTCGCTTGCCCACGAGCTCGCGTGCCCTTGGCACCGTCTGCACATGGAGGTCGGTCAGGTGGACGATCTTCACGGTCTCTCCCCGCTGCCAGGTCTCCTATCGGGCCCGACGCTGCGTCTCACACGAGTGATGCCCCACAGCAGCAGTGCGAGTGGACCGGCCAGGGTGAGCGCGACCACGGAGAGACCAGGAAGCGTGCCGCTGGTGGGGCGCACACGCACCAGGGCCTGCTGACCCTCGCTCTCCACCAAGAGCATGCCGCTGCGACGAGGCTCCCACCGGACCTGGCCCTGGCTGCCCGTGGTGCCCACTC
>JAERSX010000384.1 GCA_016845285.1 Deltaproteobacteria bacterium
GCCGTCCTGGCCCTCATGCTCGTCTCCTGCAAGGGCGGCGAGGACGACACCGCCGCCGTGGCCCCTGCGGTCGGTCCCGAGCTGAGCCACACCGTGCCCGACCTCGTGCCGGCCGAGGGAGACCCCCTGTCCCTCGAGGTCCTCGCCTCCGACAGCGACGGCGTGGCCGAGGTCGTCGTCTACCACCGCACCCAGGGCACCGAGTACTGGGATGTCACCCAGCTGGGAGATGGCGACACCTGGACCGGCTCCATCGAGGCCGTCTACGCGCCTGGCGTGGAGTACTACTTCAAGGCCACCGACGACAGCCCCCAGTCCGCCGTCAGCTACCTCCCAGAGGAGACGGTCGCCGATCCCTTCGTGGTCGAGGTCTTGCCCTTCGCCCATCCCCTGCCGTTCGAGGAGGACTTCGAGTCCGAGTCGGACGAGAGCTCGCTCTTCCAGCTCGACTGGTGGACGCCGAGTGATGGGTACGACGCGTATGCGTGGGAGCTCACCCAGGGATCGTCTCTGAGCGGCGAGCAGGCCGCGCTCCATCCCCGTGGCAACGACGGCGTGGACGAGCTGGCCGACTGGCTCATCAGCCCGGCCATCGACCTGTCTGGCGTCGACGGCGCCATGGTGAGCTGGTGGGAGCTCGGTCAGACCACCAGCGAGCTCGAAGAACACGGCCTCTACATCAGCGCTGGTTCCCGCCTGCCCGAAGATGGCGACTTCGTCGAGGTGGACGCGGTCCTCGATGCTCCCACCGAGGATGCCTGGGGCCGCTCGGCGGCCGTCGACCTCAGCGCGTGGGCTGGCGAACCCGTGGTCTACCTGGGCTGGTACTACCGGGGCTCCTACGCCGACGACTGGTACCTCGACGATGTGCTGGTGCGTGAGCTGGCGGCCGACCTGGTCGCCGACATGAGCTGGAGCCCTGACCCGGTCTACGCCGGGGAGAGCACCACCATCAGCCTGGCCATCGACAACCTCACCGACGCCGAGGCCACCGATGTGGTCGCCACCTTCGACCTGCCCGAGGGCGGAGGAAGCTTCGCTGAAGATGGCGCGGTGAGCGTGGGCACCATCGACGCGCTGGGCAGCGGCTCGGCCGAGGTGGAGCTGAGCATCGACGGCGACACACCCGACCACAGCTACCTCCCCATCGGCCTGGTGTTGACCTCGGGCGATGAGAGCTGGGAGAGCGAGTTCTCCCTGACCGTGGGGCTGCCGTCCGAGGCTGAGGTCGACTTCAGCCTGGACGAGGCCGGTCTTGTGCGCCTCGAGGTGGGCGTGGGTGATCCCGACGATCCGGCAGCGGTGATCACGGCGGTGGCCGAGAGCCTGGAGGCTGGCGAACACACCGTCTCCGCCGATCTGACTCCCTACTGGGACTCCCTGCCGGCGGCGCCTGGCGCGGATCGGTGGTGGGCGCGGGTCAACACGGCCGTAGATGGCAGCGTGGATGCCTTCGTGATCACCTTCGGTGGCGAGTCGGAGTCTGCGACCGGCGTGCCCCTCGACCTCTCGTCGACCGACGAAGACGACAGCTACGTCGTGTACCTGCCGGAGCCACCGGAGCCGGAGCTCACCTCGGTCTTGCCCTCGGAGGCAGGCCCTGGCGACTCCGCCCTGACCACCAGCTTCACGCTCAAAAATGCAGGCTGGGACACTGATGGCGCAGTCTCGGCCACCCTGTCGAGTGTCGACGCCCACGCCACGGTCGACAGTGGCGCCAGCTTCTCGCTGACCACCGACACCTGGGGTGAGGGAGACACGGTGTCGGGGGGAGGGCCCGTGGTCTCGGTGTCCTCCGATCATGTGGACTCCACACCCGTCGAGTTCGAGCTGCTCCTCGAGGACGCCTCGGAGAGCTGGGTCGTCGATGTCGCCATCGACGTGCCCTGGCCGGTGCTGCGGGTCTCATCCATCGAGATCGACGACGGCAGCGACGGCGACGGCGTGCTCGACCCCGATGAGAGCGCGACCATCGAGATCACCGTGGCCAACGCGGGTCAGATGAGCGCCGATGGTCAGGTGTATGGCACCGCCGCCGTCGGCAGCGCCAGCACGGCCATCGCCGTCATCGATGGCAGCACCCAGACCTTCGGCTTGCTGAGCGAAGGCCGGGAAAAGAACGCTGACTTCGAGATCAGCGTCGATGGTGGCAGCGACGGCGACACCGTGGAGATCGAGCTCTCCTTCACCGATGACAGCGCAAGCTACAGCGCCACCACCACGATCGTGTTGGGTGAGCCGCCGTGGAGCCTGCTCTCGCCGACCGACGATCCGGTCAACGACAACCTCGATGGCTACGAGTTCGACTTCCTCAACGGCTACAGCCGGGTGGTCGACGGCACCACGGCCGAGCTCTGGCTCGTCAGCGACGAGCCCTTCGACAGCACCACCCTCTTCATCGAGGCCTGGGGTCTGTCTTCGGGTGGAGGCTACGAGATCTACCGCTGGGTCATCCAGAGCGGTGTGGGCACCCTACAGGGCTACACCAGCGGCATCGGCTTCCAGACCATCGCGAGTCCCGACGTGACCTTCCTGAGCGACACCGAGCTCGTCATGAGCTGGGAGCTCACCGACATGGAGCTCTCCGTCGACAGCTACTCCATCGGGTTTGCGGCAGGCTGGTGCGGTCCCGACGAGTACTTCTGCGACCACTTCCCGGACGGGTGGGGCTACCCCTACGACGGGTGGAACGCGGCCAATTTCTTCGACGTGGACTGGTAGGGGGGGGGCCGCTCTCGACCCCCAGCTCGGCGCACCTCAGTCGATCTTCTTGGCGACGGCTCGGAGCTGCAGGAGGTCGATGTTGGCCTCTACGAAGCCCTCGGACTCCATCTGCGTGGTCACGCCGCCGACCCACCGCATGTGCAGGCTCTCGTCGTTCTCGGCCAGCTCGTTGAAGCTGTGGTCGGTGAGGAGGCGGTCGACGCTCTCCTTGTCCTTCGGGTCAGCCTCGAGGGTGCCCACCATGACGCCATCGTGCGGCGGGATGACGCCCTCGATGGCGATCTCCTGGGTCTCCAGCACGTTGTCGTTCTTGTCCTTGATGGTGGCAAGGAGCACCACGTCGGTCATCTCGAACTTCGACTTGTTCTGCAGCAGGAAGTTGAAGATGGTGACGTTCTCCCGGCGCTGGTCAGGAAGCTGCATCCAGCCGGAGTTCTTGACGAACACGTACCGGTCGGGGTTGTAGATCGGATCGTAGTCGGTCCGGGTCTCCTGGTCGGCGAAGAAGTAGCCGGGGATCACGTCATCGACCTTGACCCAGCCCTTGGCGCCGGACTCGGTGCTGACCTGGTACCAGGGGCCACGCTTGGCCTCGAGCTGGACCTGGCTGTTCTTGGCCGCGCTGCCCACGGACGAGGCGTTCTCGTCGGGGTCGGCGCGGACGGTGGCCCCGCCGTCTGCGGTGACCAGCATCTCGGTGTACTCGAGGCCGAGCTCGAGATCGGAGTCGTTGATCATGTGTGCGAGCTGGTACATGGCGATGCCACCACCCACCGCGAGCACGAAGAAGATGACCGCGATGATGCCTGTGGGGAAGCCCCGCCGAGGCATGTCGAAGTCGTCGTCGAGCTGGGCACCAGCGTCGCTCTTGAGCAAGCCCTTGAGCTCGGGCAGCTCCGAGGCGTAGAGCCAGTCGCTCGCGCCTGGGGGCTGGATCATGTCGCCGGGACCGACCTTGCCGTCGGCTGCCAGCTGCTTGAGCTCATTGAGATCTTGTGCCGCGAACTGACGGTCACCCTGGGTCACGAGCCAGCGCGCCATGGATTTGCTCCAGCGATTCCGAGTGGTGGGGGACAGCGCCTTGGGACTGGTGCCTGGTCGAAACCAGGGTTCGGTCCGAAGTGTGGTCGGGAGACGCCCGTCCAGCCGCAGTCATCGGAGCCACACTTAGCGTGAGCGCAGAGCACGGGTCAAGCGCAAGCCCAAGTGCAAGGGGCTTCTTGACCCGGTCTTTGCACTGCCGACGGCCTCGACGTCATGGGCGTGGTCGCCGGCGGTGGACCACATCTGAGGTGCCGGATAGCCCGCCAGCCTGGGAGGACCCGTTGCCGTTCGTGCCGCTCCGTCTGCTCGTGCTGTTCGATGACGAGGGCGGAACGTGCGCCAAGGTCATCCCCAGGATGAAGGAGATGCTTGAACATCGCGCCTTCCTGGTGGACGTACACCGAATTCAGGACGGGCCTGTCGACGTCACGGCCTACCGTGGCATCGTGCTGGGCTCGCCGGTCTTCGGCTTGGGCCTGAAGGGGGTGGGTCCCACCGAGCGCCTCACCCGCTACGTGCTCGACGAGACCGATGACTGGGACGAGCTCAAGGCCGCGGTCTTCTGTGCATGTCGGATCCGTCCGGGCCTCACCCTCGATCGCATGAAGGGTCTCATCTTCGAGAAGGGGGCCGACTTCGTGGCCGCTCACGCCTACCGCCTGACCCGCCCCGCCGAGGGAGAACACATCATCCCCGCCGAGTGCATGGTCCGGATCCGCTGAAGCGCGCGTGTCTGCTGAGGCCTTCGCCCGGGCGCTGCGCGACGCCGAGGACCGGCTGCGTGCCTGTGGTCTGACCGGTCGCGAGGCCTATGCGGCCCTGTGCAGGCACCTGGCCGAGCGGCTGGAGCTACCCCGGCACCTCTGGCTACCGGGGGTCGATGCGCCGAGGGAGGCCGCCCTCGAGGACATCCCCCTGACCGCGGAGCTCGACCTCTTCGGGCTGGCCTACGAGCGCTTCTTTCCCGAGGTCTTCAAGTCTGCTCGTGGGCAGTACTTCACGCCGCGCCCGCTCGTGGAGCTGGTGACCGACCTTGCCGCCATTCGACCGGGTGATCGCGTCCTCGATCCCACCTGTGGCTCCGGTGCCTTCCTGGTGGCTGCCTCCTCGCGTGGCGCGGATGTCGACGGCATCGAGGTCGACCGTGAGCTCGTGGCCCTGTGTCGCCTCAACCTGCGCCTCCACGGCATCGACCCGCGCTCCGTGCGCCACGCCGATCTCTTCCGCGAGCCGGTCGACCCCGACGAGCGGTGGGATGTGGTGCTGGCCAACCCGCCCTACAGCCTCGAGCTCAGCGATCGCGCTGTTCTCGACCGCTTCGAGCTTGGCCGAGACAAGGCCCACGTGAGCAGCGATGTGTTGTTCGTGGAGGCGGCGGCCCAGCGCCTGGCCCCGGGCGGGCGTCTGTCGGTGGTGATGCCCTACTCGGTGCTCGCCAACCCGCGTCATGCCGAGCTTCGTGACTGGTTGCAGGGGCGCTTCGTGCGTCGGTCCATCGTGTCCTTGCCCGAGGGGGTCTTCCGTCCCTTCGGTGGCAC
>JAERSX010000385.1 GCA_016845285.1 Deltaproteobacteria bacterium
GGCTGTCTCCGCGTCGGGCTTCTCGCGGAAGCGCTCCACCATGTTGAAGGCGTGCCCTCCCCAAGAACCCATGACCGTGCCCAGCTCCAGGTATCCGTAGCCAGTCTCGGCGCGCGTAGGCGGGATGCCAAGGGTGATGAAGGCGTTCGTGTCACAAGCTGCCTTCGCCGCCGCAGCGAGAACCTCCCTCAGGTGGGCCTCATCGGCGACCACGTGGTCGGCGGGCAACACCACCATCACCGCATCGCCGCCACCCCGTCGACCGATCTCCACGGCACCCCATCCGATGCACGGCGCGGTGTTGCGACCGGCCGGCTCGACCAGCACGTTTTCTTCGGGCAGATCCGGGAGCTCAGCTCGCACGGCCTCCAGCATGTCGGGTCCGGTCACGACCAGCACCCGCTCGGGCGGCAGCAGTGGTGAGAGCCGGTCGACGGTCCGCCGAAGCAGGGAGGCTCCACCATCGATGGACATCACCTGCTTGGGGCGTGCCTTGCGGGAACGAGGCCAGAACCTGGCCCCTCGACCACCCGCCAGGATCAAGCCGTAGAGCTCACCCATGGACAGCCTCCAGGCCCCCTGCTGGCCCCGAACCGGCCGTGAACCAGCGCGGATCGAGACGGTGTAGCGCGTGGTATGCCACCACCGCCACCGCGTTCGCCAGGTTCAGGCTACGGACTGCGCCGGTCATGGGGATGCGCCAGCAGGGGTGCTGCCTTCTCCAGCTGGCGGGCAGACCCACCGACTCTCGACCGAAGACCAGGACCGCCCCCTCTTCGAAGGGGGCCTCGGTGTAGGGGCGCTGCCCATGTGAGGACATGGAGATCAACGGTCGGTCGGCAGCCCACGTCGCAAAAGCGGCGAGCCCGCTGTGCTCGACCAGGTCGACGTGCTTCCAGTAGTCGAGCCCGGCTCGGCGCACGGCCTTCTCATCGGTACGGAAGCCCAACGGGTGCACCAGGTGGAGGCGCGCACCGATCCCCAGGCAGAGCCGCCCGATGTTGCCCGTGTTGGGCGCGATCTCTGGCGCGACGAGCGCGACGTGTAGCAGTGGCGGCACGCTCAGGCTTCGGCCGTCTCGGGCTCGGTGTAGCGTCCAACGATGACCCGCGCGGGCTGGATGAGCGTCTTACCGATGCGGTATCCAGCATCGAAGACCTCGATGACCACCTCGTCGAGGGCCGGATCGGTCACCGGCATCATCGTCAGTGCCTCGTGGAGGTTCGGGTCGAAGGTGCTGCCCTTCCCCGGCACCTCTTCCAGCCCGAGCTTCTCGAAGGCGCCCATGAACTGGTGTACGACCATCTCGAGGCCCTCGACCGTGTCCTCGACGGTAGCCCCCTTCTGGGCAGCATCGATGGAGCGGCGAAGGTTCTGGAGGGGATCGAAGAGGCTGGACACCACCTCTCCCCGGCGTCGCTCCTCCCGCGCTGCGGCTTGCCTCTGGAGGCGCTCTCTCGCGGCCTCGATGTCAGCCTGGACCTGCTGGTAAGCACCGCTCACGGCGCGCAGCCGCCCCTGTAGCGAGGCCACCTCATCGCGGAGGCCCAGGATCTCAGGATTTTCCTCGACGGCGGCGCCGAAATCGACAATCTCTGGCTCGACGATGTCGTCCTCGGGATCCACAGGGTCATCGACCTCGTCTTCCGTGGGGGCATCGTCGGACCCGGCCTCAGCGGCCTCAGCGACGTCGGGCGGGCTGTCTTCGACGACAGCAGCGTCCTCTGGCACCACATTGTCTTCGGTGGCAGTCTCGCCCGTGGGTTCGGTGGGCTCGGTCTCTGCAGTGGCGGGATCGGTGGCTGGAGCCATGGCGGACCTCCGTGGGTGGCCTGAGCTAACCGCCACTCTGTCAGCGGCAACTGCCGTCTCGTAGCCAGGTCTCACCTTGACCCCGACGCCGCGCGCGCGTAGTGGTGGCCCCGTCCCATGGTCCACAGAGGGTCAACATGCACGAGAAGCAGGTCCGTGTCCTCACCATCTTCATTGGCATCCTGTTGGCGCTCGTCGCCCTCATCACCCTCATCGAGGCGCCGGAAGATGCCGGCGTGATCGACGATGAGGAGAGCGAAGAGTTCAGTGAGCTGGCGCCGGAGGTGGAAGCGGCCACCGTGACGGCGGTGGACATCTCTCAGGAGGGCCTGGACCTCCGACTGGTTCGCGACGGCGATGGCTGGCGGCTCGAGCGACCCCTGTCTGCACCCGCAGACGGCGCCGAGGCCGATCAGCTCGTCGATGCCCTCCTCAGGGTGGAGCTGGGTGAGGACCTCGAGACCACGGACGGAGCACAGTTTGGCCTCGAGCCCTCACAGGGCCAGATCCGCCTGGAGGTTGACGGTAGCGATGCCGTGACGCTCGATGTCGGCGAGGATGCCCCCGTGGGATGGCGCACCTACGTACGAACGGGGGATGGTGTGATCCGAAGCACGCGCACCCAGCTCTCGAGCATCCTCGACGTGCAGGTGTCTGACTACCGCCGCAAGGATGTGCTGGACCTCGACCCGACAGGGGTCACCAGCCTCACGATGACCGTCGACGACCAGGAGCTCGTGCTGAGCCAGTCCGAGGGCCTCTGGTGGGTGGAGGGCGCCCCCCGACGACCCGCCGATGGAGAACGTGTCCGCACGCTCCTCGAGGGTCTGGCGGACCTCGAGGTAGACGACTTCCCCCAAGGAGCCGTTGCTCCCAGCGGTGGGATGGAGATCCGGCTGGCGCAGGCGAGCGGCGAAGCTCGACTCCGCTTCGGCCCCGAAGAGGCCGACGGGTCCCGCCTCGCTGTCGTTCCTGCCCAGCAAGAGGTGGTTCGGGTCGATGGTGGGGTAGTGGCGGAGCTTCCCGTGACTGCTGCCGCCTGGTGGAGCCGACAGCTCGTCGACTTCTCAGCCGGTGAGGTTCAGCGCATCGAAGTGACCGTGGACTCCACCACCTTCTCCGCCACTCGTGGCAGCAATGGCTGGGAACCAGCGGCTGGAGAGGCTGTCCTCCGGGCACTCGATGAGATCCGCGTGGACCGGAGTGTGGCACTCGATGAGGAGGCGTCTCCTCTGGGCTTCGTCGAGCTGGAAGTTCGGGGTGGCCAGCTGCTTCGTGTCGAGCTCGTCAAGACATCGGGAGGCCAGCCAGGTGCCAGCGATGCCGGTGGGAGCTTTGCCCTGCCAGCGACGGAGCTCCAGCGCCTCGCGGACGCTCTCGACGGCTGAGAAGCGGCGCGCTCTCCACCTACTGCCGATACACCACCTGTTCGCCGAGGCGCTTCAGGGCGCCCGGGTTTGCCAGCCGGAGCCCCTTCGAGCCCGGCGCCTGCAACACCTTGTCGAGCTGGCGGCGCCACGCGGCCTGGATGGCTGGAAGCAGCAGCAATCCAGAGACCACCACCACCACAGCCCAGAGCTGCCCGAGCGCTACGAGAGCCCCACCCAGGATGGAGACTGCCAGCGCGCTTCCACGGAGCATGCTGCGAGCTGCCAGCTGCGCCTTGACCCAGCGGTGTGCGCGCTCGAGATCGGCATCAGCCGTCTCCCGTGAACTCGGAATGTTCATCAGCTGACGGCGCCCCTTCCACACCTCACCACGACGCAGGGTGAGCAGCGCCTGAAGCAGCGAGAGGGCGTAGCTCCGGGGCTCGCCTTCGAGGCGAGCGGCATCATCCAGGGCGTCCTGAGCCTCGTCGAAGGCGCTCCGGCGAAGCCGGGCGACGGCCAGGTGGTAGTGCAGCACGGCGTCTTCGGGGAAGTACCTGGTGCCCATGAGTGCAGCGGTCTCGGCCTCGACGTGTTGGCCAAGCTGGTCAGCAATGACGGTCGTTCCGATGTACCCCGCGCGGCGGAAGTGGTTGCGCTCGTAGGCCTGGATGAACCTGCTGAGCGCCCCCTCCCGATCCCCCTCGCGAAGCAGCGCCATCCCCTCTCGGAGCGGATCGATCTCCGCGTCTTGCTGCTCGAGCCAGCCGACATCCACCGGGGGAAGCCCCTCGGGCTCGGGGGCAGACGGCTTGGTGCTCAGGGAAGCCGCCTCACCCGTGAGGATGAGTCCGCAGTCGGCTGTGTGATGGAAGGCGACGAGCCCTTCGACTCCCTCCCCTGCCCTGCGCACGCTCTGGAGCACCTTGAGGAACCGGAAGAACGCGTCGCGGGAGACACAGGTGCCGGCCTGTTCGAAGCGGTAGAGGTACAGCAGGTGGTCGGATGACGGAGCCGCAGCCAGCGCTGGGTCGCCGGTCTGCGGAGAAGGGCGACGGACGAAATAGACCTGATGGGAGCCTGAATCGTCGAGGAAGGAGAACTCGAGGGTCTCGGGTTCAGTCTCCCCAGCGTCCAGCCACCGGCGCAGGAAGGCTGCGATCTCGGCCGCGAACTCACCGGCAAGGACACCTGGTGTGTCGATGACGTGGATGCCCGACCATCCGTACCGGGCAAAGTAGCTGCGCCGGAGCTGTTCGATGCGGCTTCGGCAGTGGGCGATCTCTGCGGTCACCACATCGGTGTCGTTGTATCGGAGCGCCGCCGACGCGATGCGTCGTTGGTAGAGCCTCACCGACTCCTCGAAGGAGTACCGCCGCACCACCCCGTCTCTACCCACGATCTCCACTGGAAAATCGACGAGCTGCGTGTAGTCCTTGCGGCTGTAGCGCCGCATCTTCCGGCCTTTTTCCACAGACTACTCTGAGGTCCAGGAGTCGTATTCTTCAGGGTTGGGCGCCGGTCGTAGAGCCCTTCGGACCGGTCCGAGCCGACACAATGAAGCTACCATCGTGGTTGCGACATCCACAAGGAAAGGCCGCCGGACCGTACACGTTGAGCATGAAATAGCTTGCGGACCTGGGCCGTACCCCGATTGAACCCTCCTGCATCGCCCCAATCCGGAGCACCGACGCTGACCCTGCGGCTTCACCAGACCCCCATGGACAACAAGGCCCGCATCCACCTCGCTTGCGAGGGCGACCTCGACGCCCGAGAGTGGCTGGTCGAACACTTCACGCCCATTGTCTTCCGATTCTGCCGCCGCATGCTCCGCAACGAGCAGGACGCCAGGGACGCCGCGCAGGACACCATGGTCAAGGTCCTGCGCAACCTCCATCGCTACGACTCCCGTTGGAAGTTCTCCACCTGGGCCCTGGGGATCGCGCGCAACACCTGCATCGATGAGTTCCGCAAACGAAAGCGGTGGTCCAACCATGAGATGCCAGAGGCTGTCGACCAGGGCCCCGACCCTCTCGAGCTCACCGACCGCCAGCTCCGGGCGGAGCGTCTGTACCGTGCCCTGGAGCGCCTCACGCCGCTCTACCGCGAAGTCCTGGTCCTCTACCACTTCGAGCATCTCAAGTACCAGGAGATTGCCGACCTCCTGGAGATCCCAATCGGCACCGTGATGAACCGCAT
>JAERSX010000386.1 GCA_016845285.1 Deltaproteobacteria bacterium
GTCGTGGGCCGAAGACGAGGAACAGGGTGGCGGCAAGGGCTGGATGTTGCTGGCAGTTGCCGTTCTCCTGCTCGTCCTTGTCGGCGGAGGTGCGGCGCTGGTGGTCGGCGGTGTCGGTGTGAGCACCCTCGGCGGCGAAGAGGAGTCGGTGGCTACGGTGGACCGCCCCGACGAGGTGCCCTTCCAGCCCACCGAGCTAGAGGTGGATCAGCCTGAGCAGCCGCCAGAAGAAGGCCTCGAAGGCGAAGGCCTCGAAGGCGAAGGCCTCGAGGGCGATGGCGTGGTCACGGAAGACGGCGGTGAGGGTGCCGATGGCACCGCCGGCGACGCCAGTGATGGAAGTGAAGATGCCGGCAGTGGCGGTGGTGCCTCCACGGCGGCCACTGGCACGACGGGTGGTGGTGTGAGTACCTCGAGCGGAAGCTCCACGGGTACCTCGTCCGCCAGCGGCGGCTCGGCCTCACGAGGAACCACCAGCGGTGGCTCCTCGACGGCGGCCGGTTCCACCTCGAGCTCTGGCAGCTCTGGCAGCTCTGGCCGCGCGAGCAGCTCCGGAAGCACTGGCTCGGGCAGTCGTGCGAGCAGCGGCGGCTCCAGCACCACGGCAGCCAGCTCCGGTGGTTCGACCGCCACCCCGACCGCCACCACGACCGGCGGCAGCACCGCAACGGCTGACGCCGCCCTCGACCCCTGGGGCGCTGCGGGGCCAGCCTCCACCGGCGAGCTGTCCATTCGGACGACTCCGGCCGGTGCCATGGTCTTCGTCGACAACCGGCAGATCGGCAAGTCGCCCGCGACCACGACCCAGCCGTTCGGTCTACACACCGTTCGAGTCGAGCTCGCCGGCTACCACACCGATGCCCGCACGGTGGATATGCAGACCGGCTCCATGGCCGTGCCCTTCGAGCTCGGCCCTGTCGTGGTCACCGGCAAGGTGAACATCCTGGGCGGCAGCGGGACGAGCGGCGCCGAGCTCTACATCGACCAGAACATCGTCGGCAAGCTGCCCGCCACCACGTCGCTGTCAGAGGGCACCCACACCTTCGAGGTGTTGCTCGCCGACGGGACCCGCTTCTCGCAGGTGTTGAACATCCGCTTCGAGGAGCCCGGTCGACCCGTCACGGTGACGCTGAACAGCCCTTGACCCCGTCAGTCCCTGCCCATACAGCCAGGGGCCAGTCCGTAGGAAGACGCCTTCGTTCCTGGCGGGGGGAGGATCGGTGAGCGCCCGCATCGTCTTGGACCACGGTCTCCTGCTGGCCCGCCGGCCCGGCCAGCCTGATCGGCTGGAGCGTTACCACCTACAGACGCGTGTCGGCCGGTTGGCAGCGATCAGCGAAGAGCTCGAGGGCGCTGCGGAGAGCGGAGTGCTCCCCCACATGCGGCCGGCCCTCCACCCCGAGGCCATCACCCGAGGCCAAGCTTGGGCAAAGGCGTCCGAAGACCTGGTGCTGCTCGGGGACCCCGGTGCGGTGGCGGGCTGCGGCTTGCTGTGTGCTCGCGCACCCGATGCCATCGTTCAGCCCGACCCGAACGTGGTGCGCGCGCTCCTGCCTGCTGGCCGAGCCGTGCGGCTGCTCGTCCTCGACGGGCCCCCGTGGGTGCGCAATGTGGCCACCGCTCTGGCGTCCAGGAGTACCCACACCACCGTGGTCGTGGGCGACGGCACGGCATCCGATGGCTGGACCCTGCCTGGTGCAGCTCGCTGGGAGGCCCCCGCATCTGCGGACGCGCGCTTCGCACCCTTCAGCCCGGCGGCCCAGGCGCTCGCGGTCGCTCAGGGCCTCGACCTTGCCCCTGTCCTTGCGGCGTGGGAGGAGACCCTTCCCCGCATCCAGACCCGCGGTCTCTGGGACAACCCTGCTCTGCTGCTCGCAAGCCTCGCCGATGCCATGGCCGAGGTGGGCGCGCCCGGGATGGCGCTCCTGGCAGGTTCCGACCATCTGCTGCGCTGGGCCACCTGGGCCCGCTCCTGCTGGACGGCGGTCACCATCAAGAGCGACGAAGGTGCCACCGTTCGGCGAACCGGCGGGAACGCGCCGCTCGTGGGAGCTGTGGGGGATGAAGCCCTGGCGCAGCGCCTCATCGACGGTACGCCGGACACCTGGAGCGTGGTGCTTCGCGAGGCACCGGGGGTCAGGGATCTGCCGCTGGGGGCCGCGAGCACCATCGCGGAGCTCGGTCGTAAGGTAGAGGATGCGCAGGTGGCACAGCTGGCTCAGATGGGTCGGCCGGTGCTGCGACTGCGGGTATCGGATAGCGGGTCGCCGGCAGTCGCCGCTTTGGCGGCGACCTGGGTTCATGCGGCCTTGGCCCTCGCCTTGCTGCGGGGCCTCCCACCGCTGGCCATGCCGGCTGCCGACCGGCTGCGCGCCATCCAGCGTCGCTGGGCGGAGGACGCCGACCCCCCTGGGAGTAAGTGACATGGCGAAGGACACCGGTCGGGACGCGATCCCCGACGACGAACGGGACATCGAAGGCGAAGGTGAGGTCGACGTCCTCTTTCGCACTCAGATGGCCATCACCAACTTCTTGTTGGGGTACTGGAAGCATCTGCTTGGCATCACCATGGTGCTCCTGGCATGCGTCTACGGGTACAGCAGCATGCTCGAGACCGCCCGCGACGAGCAGCGCAACCAGCAGGCCGAGATGGCACGGGTGGCCCTCGACGTGCCCGAGCCCGACCCCCTCTTCCGTATGGGTCTCGGGCCCATGGACGACCCGAATGACGAGGAACGCATCCAGGCCTTGCGTACGTCTGCGTTGAGCTACCAGAAGGTCGCGGAGGGCGGCAGTGGCACGGGGCAGGTGATGGCCTGGATCGAAGCGGCGGAGATCTGGACCCGCGCCGGTGAGCACGACAAGGCTGCAGCCGCCTATGACGAGGCCCATGCGCTTCAGGCACCCGGCATCTTGGGCTGGACTGCGGCGGCAGGAGTGGCCGTGAACAAGGCCAACGCCGGCGATGTCGAGGGCGCGGCCGCGATCTTCCGTCAGTTCGCAGACGTGGGTGAGGGCTACGTCGCCGAGCGCGCGCTGTTCGAGCTGGGCATGCTCTACGAGGCCCATGCCAAGGTCAGCGAGAGCCAGGCTGCCTACCAGGAGTTCGGTGAGAAGTACCCCACCTCCGAGCTCGCCCCACGGGTGGCCGAGGCTGCCCGCCGGGTCCGGGACGCCGGATGAAGCCCATCGGCTGGCTCGCTGCCACCGGGCTCGCTGTCGCCCCCAGCGACCGCGGTCCCGCCGACTTCAGCGGTGCCTTTGCCGAGGCGCCGGTGCTGACCTGGCGCACGGAGCTACCTGGAGAGCCCGTTCCGTCGGCGACCCACACCGAGCTCGGTGCACCGCTGCTCCACGGAGACCACGTCTATGTGGGCAGCGCGGGCTCCGAGGCCCTCCATGTGCTCGATCGTCGGACGGGGCAGGTGGTGGACGCCTATGCGGCACACGCTCCGGTTCAGTCTCGTCCGGTCATCGTGGACGAGGTCTTGTACTTCTCCGATGCCGGTGGCACGACCTGGGCCTACGTGCTCGGGGACGACACGCCGCGGTGGAAGCACGAGAGCGGGGCGCCCATCCTCGGGAGCCCCACGCTCCAAGAAGACATGGTCTACATCTCCAACCTGGACAACGTGGTGGTGGCGCTGAAGCGTGTGTCCGGCGAGCTGGAGTGGCGCTACGCCCATCGTCTCGATGCCACACGGAGCGTCGAGCTCGAGCTCTACGGCGCTCCCTCGCCGGAGCCCGCCGGTGAGCTCCTCCTGGCCGGCTTCTCCGACGGTCGCCTCGTAGGACTCGACATCGTCTCCGGCGAGCCTCAGTGGCAGCGCACCATCGGTGAGGGGGCCTACCCCGACCTCATCGCGCCGGCGGTGGCCACCGATGATGCTGCACTGGTGTCGGGCTTCAGCGAACCCCTGCTGGTCCTCGACCTCGAGGGGCGGGCTGTTCGATGGCGCCAGGAAGTCGGCGGTCCGCAGGTGCCTACGGTCCTCGATCTGCCGCAGGGAAAGACCATCTTCCACGGTGGCGTGGATGGCGAGCTGCGACGCATCGACCTGCGCACCGGTGAGGTCGCCTGGTCTTGGGACAGCGGCACCGGCACCGCGCTGAGCACACCTGTTCCGACGGAGGCCGGCATGCTCGTTGCGGCCTCTGGTGGCGCTCTCTACCTGGTCGATCCGGAGTCTGGTGGGTTGTCCTGGGCATGGCGGCCGATGTTCCACTCGTCAGGGATCACCGCTACGCCGGCCGTCGAGGGCCGCCAGGCCGTCGTGGTCACCAACGCGGGCTACATCATGAGCTTCGTCTCGCCCGCCGCTCCGGCAGAGGATCCTGGCTGGGATCTGACGGGGCCAGCGCGATGAGCGAGGAGCCCCGGGACGAGACGCCTACCGACACGGGGGCGCGAGAGACCGAGGCCACCGAGTCCAAGCCCGGAGTGCGGGAGCCACGTCGAGGCCGAGAGTCTGGAGGGCGCGAGCCGCGCCTCCGAGATCTGGCGCGACGTCTGCTCCGCGAAGCGGAGGAGCGGCGGGATCGCATGGACCGCTCGGATGGTCGGGGCTCAGGTCGCACCGGTCGCCCGATGGAGGAGCCCGAGGCCTCGGAAGGGGCGGGGGAGGAGTCGCGACGGCGCGAGCTCCGCGAGCTCCTCGGTGTGCTGCTGGCCACCGGCAACAATGCACGGGCGGAGCTCATCCGGCTCATCGCCAAGGAAGTTCGCTTCTACCTCGAAGCTGCCGAGCTCGACGCGCTGCTGGCCGACCTCGTCACCAACTACTCCCTCGAGGTCAACGCGAGCATCCACCTCAAGCCCTTGAGCGACGACCCCGCACCCCCCGACGCTTCGGTGGGTCTCAAGCGTCGCCCATCCGAGGACCCGGAAGCGGAGTGATGCTGGGGTCTTGTCGCCCTCTCGAGGGTCCGCGGTCCACCGCCGTGGTGGCAATCGCCAAGGCCTCGGGCGCGAGTGCTGGCCGGCGCACCATCGCTCGCGAGAAGCTCCGGGCGGCCTGCCGGCTCGCGTCCTCGTCCCGAAGGGCGTGTCCCACGCCGACCGTGGGCCCCACGGGCTAGTCCTCCGGCTCGACCTCCTTCGCCTTCAAGCGCACCACGATCCCTTCCTCGCGCAGCAGCCGCCGGAGCTCCCACTTGTCGATCTCGCTGAGGTTGCCCAGCACCTTCTCGATGTCGTCGGTCGAGCCCTCGATGGTGGCGATGACCGCGCGGCCCTCGCTGACCGCTGCGCGGGTCTCGCCGACCAGTGCGTCGATGTCTTCGACGGTCTGCGGCAGATCGACAGTGGCCTCCTCGATCCGAGTCACCACGGTATCGGCTCGCTTGATGACGGGGCGGGCGTCGTCCACG
Organism: Deltaproteobacteria bacterium; assembly: GCA_016845285.1. GTDB lineage: Bacteria > Myxococcota_A > UBA796 > UBA796 > UBA2385 > BH17. The sequence continues at coordinate 5,371 of JAERSX010000386.1, forward strand.
GTCTGACGGACCGACCGCAGGGTCTGACGTCCTTCGCTCACCAGCGCGGGTGCCTCCGCTGAGGCTTCAGCCCCGTTCCTCAGCATCGTCTCCAGGTCTGTCAACATCCGGGTCGCCCGCTCGGGGTCCTCTTCGAAGGCCCGGTTCAGGGCGTCCATGGCTGCGTTCAGCGCCTCTGGGTCCACCGCGGCCAGCAGGGGGCCCATCTGGTTGACCAGCTCGTCGATCTCGGTCTGGGGGCGCACCTCGGTGAGCACATCACCGTCCTGGAGCAGAGGTGCGCCCGCGCTCTGAGGTACCAGCGCCAGGTACTTCTCGCCCAGCACCGAGCGCGCCCGCACCTGCACGATCACGTCGTTACGCACGGCAGCCTCGCGCTCCAAGAGCACGCCCACCACCGCCACGTTGTGCTCCACGCGCAGGCCATCAACCCGACCCACGTCCACCCCGGCGATCTTGACGGAGGCCCCGTCGGTCAGTCCCCCCGCGTCGCTCAAGCGCACCTCTACCTGCACCGACTCGCCGAGGCCCTGGATGGCACCCACCTTGAGGGACATCCACGCCAGCAGCGCGAGCGCGGCGAGAACGAGGCAGCCCACTCCGAGCTCTTGACGGCGGGAACGTGCCATGGCCGCGGACTATCCAAGCCCTGGAAGGCCGGCCACGCCGCCGGTACCGTCGGGCAGCGCGAGGTTCCGCTGGAGAAAGCGGCGGACCATGGGGTGCTCGGAGCGAACGAACTCCGCGGTGGGCCCCTGCGCGATGCACTTTCCGCCGTAGAGCATGGCGATGTGATCGGCCACGGCGACGGTGCCGACGATGTCGTGGCTGATGATGACGAAGGTGATGCCGAGCTTGCGCTTCATGTTCCGGATGAGGGCATCGATGGCGTCGCTCGTCAGGGGGTCGAGGCCGCTGTTGGGCTCGTCGAAGAGCACCACCTCAGGCTCCATGACGATGGCCCGGGCCAGGCCCACACGCTTGCGCTGTCCACCCGAGAGCGCTGTCGTGGGGCGGTCGAATGTATCGGGAAGCTCGACCATCGCGAGCACCTCGTCCACCCTCTGCCGCCGCTGTGTGGCTGTCATGGAGGTGTGGTGCTCCAGGGGGAAGGCGACGTTCTCGCCGACCGAGAGTGAGTCGAACAGGGCCCCGTGTTGGAAGAGCATCCCGAAGCGGCGCCGTACGGCGTAGCGCTCTGCCTCGCTGGCTCGTGCCATGTCCACGTCGAAGCAGCGAACCTCGCCAGCGTCTGGGTCCAGCAGGCCCACGATGTGCTTCAGCAGGACGCTCTTGCCGGTGCCCGACGGGCCGATGATGGCGGTGGTCTCGCCCGCTGGGATGTCGAGGCTCACCCCGTCGAGCACCACCAGGTCGCCAAAACGCTTCGACACGTCCACGAGTCGGATCAGAGGTCCCTCGCTCATGGCAGGCTTCCTCCGTAGAGCAGCTCGCTGACGAAGTAGTTGAGGCAGACGCAGACGACCGCTGCGGTGACCACGGCCCCGTTGGTGGCCTGCCCGACTCCCTCCGGTCCCTTGCCTGCGCGAAAGCCGTACCAGCAGCTGACCGTGCAGATGATCACACCGAAGAGCAAGGCCTTGACCACGCCGTAGAAGAAGTCGATCTGCTCGACCCCATCGGCGGCGAAGGCCAGGAAGGTCTGGCCGTTGAGGCCGAGCTGGAAGACAGCCACGGCGTAGGCCGAGCTGGTCATGGTGAAGATGGCGATGATGGTCAGGGCGGGCATGACGAGCAGGATGGCAAAGAGTCGGGGAGCGACGAGCCAGGCCAGGGGGTTGACCGCCATGACCTCGAGGGCATCGATCTGCTCGCGCAGACGCATCACGGCGATCTGGCTGGCCATCTCGGTGCCGGCCTTGGCGGCCACCATGGCAGCGGCGATGGTCGGCGCCAGCTCTCGCACGCCTGCGAGGGCCACGAACATGCCCACCAGACGCTGGCCGCCGAGAGGCTTGAAGGCGTTGTATCCCTGCAAGGCCAGGTTTGTCCCCACGAAGCCGGAGATGACCAGGAGGATGGGCAGCGACCGGATGCCGATGGCGTAGGCCTCCGCCACGATGCGGGATGCGGGCACGCCGTGGCGTCGGAGGGCTCCGAAGAAGTCCCACACGAAGAGCGCGTAGTTGCCGAGGGCGTTCAGGGTGCGGTCCTCAGCTCAGGTGGAAGCGGCGCCGAAGAGCGCGCTGGTGATGAAGTAGTTGAAGACGATGAACACCAGGACGCTGTGGACGACGGTGTCATTGACGGCCCGGCCGACGCCTGCGGCGCCGCCCTTGACGTGGAAGCCGTGCCAGGCTGCGACCAATCCGATGACCGCACCGAAGATGATGGTCTTGAGCACGCCTGCCCCCACATCGATGGGGGCCGTGAGGTCCCACAGGCCCGCCAGGAACACGCCGCTCGACTCTCCCTTGAGCACGACTGCGGTGAACCAGGCCCCCGTCAATCCGGCCACGCTGCCGGCGACGTTCAGCAGGGGACAGGCCAGGGTCAGCGCCAGCACCCGCGGGACCACGTGGTACTTGATGCTGTCCACCGCCATGATCTCGGTGGCATCGAGCTCTTCCTTGATGCGCATGGCGCCGAGCTCGGCCGCGACGCTCGAGCCCCCTTGGGCGGCCACCAGCACGCTGGCGAGCATGGGGGAGAGCTCGCGCAGCACGGCCACGCTGACCAGTGAGCTGAGGAGGCGCTCGGCGCCGAAGAGACGAAAGATCTCGAGGCCCTGGAGTGAGATCACCATGCCGAATGGCAGGGTGACCGCCACCACCGGCAGCAGGCATCGCACGCTGGTCACCCACATATGGGCGAGCACTTCGCTGAAGAACCAGGGGCGGCGCAGGCCACGCCAGGCCACGGTGCCGGCGAAGGTGCTGAACCGTCCGAGCACCGCGAGGGGCAGCGAGGGGGCCGGCCGTGGGCGTGGGCATCCCGGGCCGTTATCATGGCGCCTCTCGAGGAGGTCCCATGGTGGCCAGGATTGCCCGCATCTTCCCCGTGCTCCTCGCGATCGTCGCCGCGCCCGCCTTCGCTGACGAGCCCGAGTTGCCCTACGAGGCCACCACGGTCCAGGCTGTTCAGCTCACCCG
>JAERSX010000387.1 GCA_016845285.1 Deltaproteobacteria bacterium
GAGCCATGGGGGTGGCCCTGGCGGGTCTGGCTGCCTGGGCCCTGTGGTCTGCACGCGGGGTCTGGCTCATGGGGGATGCCGCGATGGCGTCGCGTGCCGCCACGGCCCACGCCCTGGACATGGCCGACTTCCTTCGCGGACAGGTCGCACCCATCGGGGTGAGCACACGCCTGGCACACCTCGTGGTCGAGCTCGACGATGTTGTGCGCACCGTGTTGATCGCAGGTGGCGCCACCTTGCCCCCCGTCGCCTTGTTGGGCCTCTGGCGAGGGCGTCGGCGGTCGGAGGTCATCGCCCTGGCCACGTTCGCTCTCTTGGTGCTCACGGTGCCCCTCCTGGCTGCTCCGGCCGTCGCGTCGTCGGGCACCTTGTTCCGCTCGGGGGCCGCGGTCTTCCTCGGCGCCTGTGTCCTCGGCGCCGAGGCCACGGTCTGGCTCGGCGATCAGGGGACGGCACGCCGCGGCTACCCGCGCTTCCTGGTCGTGGCCCTGGTGGGACTGGGCTTTGGCACGACCTCGGTCGGTGTGGGGCTGGGCACGTGGCGGGCTCGTCCGGCTGCTCCGGTCGACTGCGATCAGGTGGTCGATCTGCCCGCAGGGACCGTCGTGCTCACCGGCGAGCCCCTGTTCGTGTCCGAGCGCTGCGGGGTCGAGACCGTGGTGGCACCGTCCGGGCTGGATGCCGCCACCCTGTCCATCTTGGAGGACCGCTACGCCTTGGGCCTGGCGATACCCGCCACCCCTGGTGGCCTCGGCGCCACCGCCGAGGAGCTTGCCGCGCTGCTGCCCGAGTGGCACCAGGCCGCGGACGGAACGCTTCGCCCGCCCTGACCCTCAGGTGCCTCGGCTCACGTGCCGGGCTGGATCAGGTGGCAGGCCGCGAAGTGGTTGGGCCCCACGGTCACCGTCTCGGGGCAGGCCCCGGTGCTGCACTCGGGCACACCCTCGCCGGCCTTCACCATCGGGCAGCGGGGGTGGAAGTGGCAGCCCGTGGGGGGGTCGATGGGGTTGGGCACGTCGCCGTCGAGCTGCACCCGATCCTTCTTGGCGCCGGGCCGAGGCACCGGGATCGCGGAGAGCAGGGCCCGGGTGTAGGGATGGCTCGGGTTGTCGAAGAGCTCGTCTACATCGGCCAGTTCGACGATTCGGCCAAGGTACATCACCGCCACGCGATCGCTGATGTGACGCACCACGCTGAGATCGTGGCTGATGAACAGGTACGAGATCCCGAACTCCTGCTGGAGATCTTCCAGCAGGTTGAGGATCTGGGCCTGAACCGACACGTCGAGGGCGCTGACGGCTTCGTCGCAGACGATGAACTTGGGCTCGAGGGCCAGGGCGCGGGCGATGCCGATGCGTTGACGCTGCCCGCCCGAGAACTCATGAGGGTAGCGCCGCATGTGCTCCGCGAGCAGGCCCACACGGGTCATGAGAGCGGCCACCCGATCCTCCAGCTCCTGGCCCTTGGCGATGCCGTGGACCTGAAGCGCCTCACCGATGATGGAGCGGACGTCCATGCGCGGATTCAGGCTGGAGTAGGGATCCTGGAAGATGATCTGCATGTCTCGTCGCAGGGCGCGCAGCGGGTCGCCCTTCAGATCGAAGACGTTCTTGCCGTCGAAACGAACGGTGCCTCCCGTCGCCGGGATGAGACGCAGCAGGGTGCGGCCGACGGTGGTCTTTCCACAGCCGGACTCGCCCACCAGGCCCAGGGTCTCACCCGCGCCGATCTCGAAGCTGACGCCGTCGACGGCCTTGACGTGGCCCACGACCCGGCTCATCAGGCCCTTCTTCATGGGGAACCAGGTCTTGAGGTCGTTTACCTGGAGCAGGGACTCGGACATCTCAGACCTCGGAGACCGTGGAGAAGTCGACGTCGGCCGCGCGGCCTTCCTCGACGGCGTGGCAGGCGACGGTGTGTCCCTCGCCGACGTTGCGGAGCAGGGGTTCTTCCTGCCCGCAGCGGCCGTCGGCCAGGGGACAGCGGTTGCGGAAGCGGCAGCCGCTCGGGAAGTCCAGCGGGCTGGGCACGACCCCGGGGATGGTCTGGAGCTGCTTCTGCCGCACGTAGAGATCGGGGATGCTGCGGAAGAGACCGACCGTGTAGGGGTGCTGGGGCGACTCGTAGAGGGTCTTGGCGTCGGCGTACTCGACCACCTTGCCGGCGTACATGACCGCCACGTGGTCGCTCACCTCGGCCACCACGCCCAGATCGTGGGTGATGAAGAGGATGCTGGCGCCCGTGGTGTCCTGGAGCTCGGTCATCAGGTCGAGGATCTGGGCCTGGATGGTCACATCGAGGGCCGTCGTGGGCTCGTCTGCGATGAGCACTTCGGGGTCACAGCTCAGGGCCATGGCGATCATCACGCGCTGCCGCATGCCGCCCGACATCTGGTGCGGGTACTCGTCCACCCGCTTCTCGGGGGAGGGGATGCCCACCTTGGCGAGCATCTCGATGGCCTTGTCGTGGGCGTCCTTGCGGGACATGCCCTGGTGGAGGCGTACGGCCTCGCCGATCTGGTCGCCCACCGTGTAGACCGGGTTCAGCGAGGTCATGGGCTCCTGGAAGATCATGGCGATCTCGTTGCCACGGATCTTGCGGAGCTGATCGTCGCTGTAGGTTCGCAGATCCTGATCGCGGTACCAGATCTTGCCGCCGGCCTTGATCCCGGGAGGACAGGGGATGAGGCCCATGATGGACATGGCGGTCACCGACTTTCCGCAGCCCGACTCGCCCACGACAGCCAGGGTCTTCTTGGGGAAGATGCTGTAGTTCACCCCATCGACGGCCTTGGCGATGCCGCCCTCCATCTTGAAGTGGGTCCGAAGGTTCTCGAGACGGAGGAGTGGTTCTGAGCTGCTGCTCATCCGCGACCTCTCAGCTTGGGGTCAAGGGCGTCGCGCAGGCCGTCGCCGAAGAGGTTGAAGGACATCACGGCGAGGACGATCATGAGGCCTGGGAACAGGGTGATCCACCAGGCGCTGCGCAGGTACTCGCGGCCGTCGTTGACGATGGCGCCCCACGTGGCCGTGGGTGGCGGCACTCCCAGGCCCAGGAAGCTCAGGCTCGCCTCGACCAGGATGGTGGAGCCGATGGCCAGCGACACGTAGACGATGACGGGCGCCAGGGCGTTGGGCACGATGTGTCGAAGGAGGATGCGCTGGTTCGACAGGCCGACGGCGTGTGCCGCGGCGACGAAGTCCTGCTCCTTGAGCGAGAGCACCTGGGACCGGACGATGCGGGCCACCCCCATCCAGCCGGTGAGCCCCAGGATGACCACGATGAGGAAGATGGTCTGGGCGCCGGCCGCGCTCACGATGCCGATGATGGCGAGCAGGAGCACCAAGCGGGGCAGGCTCAGCAGCAGGTCGGTGAACCACATGATGAGCTTGTCGATGAAGCCGCCGAAGTAGCCGGAGATGGCGCCCAGCAGGGTGCCGATGGTGCCGGCCAGTCCCACGGCGACGAAGCCGATGCTGAGGCTGATGCGGGCGCCGTAGAGCACTCGGCTGTACAGGTCGCGTCCGAACTCGTCGGTGCCCAGCAGGAAGGCGGTTCCAGGCCCCAGCAGCTTGTCGCCCACGTCGATCTGGTCGGGATCGTGGGGCGCCAGCATGGGGGTGAGCAGCGCCATCAGGATGAGGGCGAACACCAGGTACATGCCGAACACGCCGGTGCGGTTCCGCTGGAACTGCTTGGTGATCTGGGCGAGCTGGCTGGTCTTGAGCTTCTCGGCGTCGATGGCGGGCGGCCGAGCCAGGCGCAGGGCCTGCCACCAGAGCAGGATCACGGCCGCCAGGTAGCTCAGCAAGGCCACGTAGGGGTGGATGGCGAAGTCCGGGCCCCCGGGGGCGGCGAGGCGCTCCAGGAGTCGGGGAAAGCCGGCGGCGCCCATGAACACCAGGCTGGTGCTCAGCAGGAGGCCTACGCCGTGGATCTTGCGGCCCGTGAGCAAGTGGCCCAGACCTGGAGCGACCAGTCCGGCCCACGCGAGGGGGGAGGAGGTGCCGCTCATGACAACCGGATCCGGGGATCGACGAGGCTGTAGAGCAGGTCGGCCACGAGGTTTCCGAGCACCACCACCATGGTGAACACGAAGAAGCAGGCGATGATGAGGGGGGTGTCCTGAGCGAAGATGGCGCCCACGATGACCCGTCCCATGCCGGGCCAGGCGAAGATGATCTCGATGAGCACGCTGCCGCTGAAGAGGAAGGGCAGGCTCAAGCCGAGCAGGGTGACGATGGGCAACAGGGCGTTCCGCAGGGCGTGCTTGAAGACGACCTTGCGTTCGCTCAGCCCCTTGGCCCGAGCGGTGCGGACGTAGTCCTGGCGGATGACCTCGAGCATGCTGGACCGCATGTACCGGGCTGTGCCAGCGGCCGAGGCCACGCCCAGGGCAACGCCCGGCAAGATGAGGTGCTGGAGCCGGTCCACGAGCTTCTCGGGCACCGTCATGAAGTCGTGTTCGACGGCGTCCACCATGCCGGCGGCTGGGAGCAGGTCCAGCTGCAGAGCGAAGATCAACATCAGCATCAAGGCGAGCCAGAAGCTCGGCATGCTGTAGAAGAACAGCGAGATCACCGACGCGGCATTGTCGAATAAGCTGTATTGTCGAACGGCCTGGATGGTGCCCAGGAACACGCCCACCACGTAGATGATCACCAGGGTGAGGGCGCTCAAGGTCAGCGTGTTGGGCAGGGCCTCGCCCACGATGTCGAAGACCGGCCGCTCCTGCATGATCGAGTAGCCGAACTCACCGGTCATGAGGTTGCCGAGCATGCGGCCGTACTGGACGTGGACCGGGTCGTCGAGGCCCCACTTGGCCTTGATCTGCTCGGCCACCTCAGGCGGCGTCTCCGGGGTGATGAAGCGGTCGGAGGGCTCGCCGGGGGCGGCCTGGAGCAACAGGAAGATCAGGGTGATCACCCCCCACAGCAGGGGGATGGTCAGGAACAGCTT
>JAERSX010000388.1 GCA_016845285.1 Deltaproteobacteria bacterium
TGAGGCAACAGCGCGGCTCCACTCGTGGTGAGGCGAACCGGACGGGGGAGCCGGTGGAAGAGACGGGCGTCGTGCCAGCGCTCGAGGCGGGCGATGGCGGCAGACAGCGACGGCTGGGAGAGGCCAGCCGCACGGGCTGCCGCAGTGAAGGTGCCCTCGTCCACCACGAGCACGAAGCAACGGAACTCATCGATCATAGCCATAGCCTATCGTAACCATCACAACATTCGATTTGCATGATGGCAAGCCCGGTCTTTAGGTGAGGTCCACACGGGGCGTTGAAGGCCCCACAAGACGCGGCCCCGCCCTGGCGTAGCCGCCGGGAGGACGCATGCTTGCCATGGGTATGGGCACCGCTGTGCTCGGACTGATCGCTGGAGTCATCACCACGGTGGCCGGCATGGGCGGGGGCATGGTCTTGCTCCTGGCCTTGGCCGCGCTCACCGATCCGTTGACGGCACTCACCCTCACTGCGCCGGCCCTCCTGCTCGGCAACCTCCACCGTCTCTGGCTCTACCGGGGCTGGGTCTCCCGAGACGTGGCGCTGCGCCTCATCGGTGGCGCGGTGCCCGGCGCCCTTGCGGGTGGCCTGGTGGCCACAGCCCTCCCCCCATGGGTCCTGTCGACCGCCATGTTGGCCATGGCGGCCCTGGCCGGTAGCCGCCTGCTGGGGGTCCGCATCCAGGCGCCGCTCGGGGCCGCCGTGCCCATGGGCCTGCTGTGCGGCATCGTCATCGCCACGAGCGGTGGAGCTGGCGTGTTGGTGGGCCCTTTCTTGCTGGCCCGTGGCTTGAGCGGCACGGCCTACGTGTCGACCGCAGCCTCGGTGGCTGCGGCCATGCACTGCGGTCGGCTGGTGGCCTACGGGCTCGGTGGCGCCACCGACAGCAGCACCCTGCTGGGCGGTCTCGGGCTGGCCGTGGCCATCGCTGCGGGCAACATCGTCGGAGACCGCCTGCGGCGCCGCCTGGCAGAGGGACAACAAGGCCGGGTCCAGCACGGCGTCATGGCCCTGTGTGTGGGGCTGGCGGTGGTCGGGATGTGGTGAAAGAGCCACTGGGCTCTCCACGCTCCACCGAGGAGAGCCCTGGTCTCTGGCGTTGGCCGCCGGGCCAGGTGCAACGCAATACAGAGCACAGGATGTCGACCGCCTTGAGCCCCACCGATGCCCTGGCGCCCGTGCCCGTCGCCTCGCTGGCTTCGCGGCTGGGGATCTCCGAGGAGGCGGTCGCGCTGTGTCGCGAGGCCGATCTCATCGATCTGCACATCGACACCTTCATCCCGCCCCGCCTCTGGGGCTACGACCCGCTCCGTCGCCACCGGCGTGGTCCACTGGGCCGCCACTTCTTCGGCCACCTCGACCTCCCCCGCATGGCGGACGGTGGCCTGGACGGGGCCATGTGGTCCATCACCACCAACCCCTTCCGGCCCGCCGGCAACCGCTGGCGTTCCTTCGGCCGCAACTGGAACCGCTTCCAGCGCATGGTGGCCCGCAGCAAGGGCCGCCTCGAGCTGGTGACCGATGTGGCCGGCTACCGCGCCGCCCGCACCCGCGGTGCCCACGCCGTCATGCTCAGCGTTCAGGGGGCCAACGCCTTCGAGGCCGCCCCCGAGGGCATGGCCAGCGCCCCAGCCGAGATGGTCCGCACCACCCTCGTCCACCTCACCAGCTCCGCGCTGGGCTGCACCAACAGCCCGCACGCCCACCTCACCAGCCACAAGGGCCTCACCGCCTTGGGGCGACGCTTCGTGGAGCAGTGCAACGCCCGCCGAATCTTCGTGGACCTGGCCCACATCCACCCGCGCAGCTTTGCCGATGCCGTCGAGGTCCACGACCTCACACAGCCCCTCATCGCCACCCACACCGGCGTCGACGGAGTCCGCCCGCACTGGCGCAACCTGTCCGACGGCGAGGTCAGGACGATCGCCGACACGGGCGGTGTGGTGGGCGTGATCTTCGCCACCAACTTCTTGTCCCGACCGGGCGGACCGGTCGACAGCGCCATGATCGTCGAGCACATGGAGCACCTGGTCCAGGTAGGCGGAGAGGGCGTGGTCGCGGTGGGCAGCGACTTCGACGGGGCCATCAGCCCGCCCCGCGATCTCTGGGGCGGAGAGACCTACCCTCGTCTCGTGCAGGTCATGCTCGATCGTGGCTGGAGCGAGCCTCGGATCAGAGCCTGCCTGGGTGGCAATGCCCTGCGCGCCCTGGAGGCCCTGCGTCCCTCCACCGTGGCGGACTGAGCATGCGGCGCCTCGGGGATGCTTCGCCCTGGGCGCTGTTGACCGCGCTGCTCGTGACCTTGCCCCTCGCCAGGGTGGTGCTGGGGCCTGCCGTCGTGGTCCAACACGACATCTGGATCTCCGACCTGCTCCACGCCCAGCTTCCGTACCGGATGGCCCTGGGGCAGGCGCTTCGGGCAGGCGAGCTGCCCCTGTGGATGCCCGAGCTCTTCAGCGGTGTCCCCCTGCTGGCCCAGGCGGAGTCTGGGGCCCTCTACCCACCGAACATCGTGCTCTTCGGCCTCTTCGAGCCTCTCCGCGCCCTGGGGCTGGCCTTTCTCTGCGATGC
>JAERSX010000389.1 GCA_016845285.1 Deltaproteobacteria bacterium
GAACACGGCGTCGTAGTGGCTTCGAGTCAGGGGGCTGGCGGGGGGTAGGACCACGTGGGCGTGGCGTGTGGTCTCGTTGATGTAGGGGTCGATGCTGACCATGAAGTCGAGGCCATCCAGCGCAGCATCGAGGCGGTCTCCGCTGGGGGTGGAGAGCACGGGGTTGCCATGGGAGGTGAGCAGCCCTCGGATCTGGCCCTCGCCCGGGGTGGTGATCTCCTCCCACAGCGCCGACACCGGAAGCTCGCCGGCGAACTCGGGCAAGCCACGAACCCGGGTGGACCAGGCGCCGAGGTGCCCGGGGCTGGCGCGATCGAGGATCGGGAGAGCTGGCGAGGCGAACATGGCGCCGCCCGGCTGGTCGAGGTGGCCGGTGAGGATGTTGAGGAGCTGACACATCCACTGGCAGATCCCACCGAAGGACTGCGTGCTCACGCCCATTCGGCCGTGAATCACGGCCTTGTCGGAAGTTGCCAGCTTCCGTGCGAGGTCGCGCACGACCTCGGCGGGCACCCCGGTCAGCCCCGCGACCCGCGCTGGCGAGAAGGCAGCGAAGCAGGTCTCCAGGGTGTCCAGTCCGGTGAGCAGAGGTGCGAGGGGGCCTGCATCGACGAGGCCCTCCTCGAAGAGCACGCTGAGCATGGCGGCCAGCACCAGGGCGTCGGTGCCGGGCCGGACGAAGTGGTGGGCGTCTGCGGCGGCAGCTGTCTCCGTGCGACGTGGGTCGAAGACCACGAGCTGCCCACCCCGCGCCCGGAGATCCCGCAGGCGTCGGCGGATGTCGGGGACCGCCATCAAGCTGCCGTTGCTCGCCAGCGGGTTGTTGCCGAAGAGCACCAGGAGCTGGGTACGATCGATGTCGGGGACCGGCAAGAGGAGCTGGTGCCCGTAGAGCGCCCAGGCGGCGACATGGTGCGGAAGTTGGTCCACCGACGTGGCGGAGAACCGGCTGCGGGTGCGCAGGGCCCGCACCATGGGCGGTGCGAAGAGCATGGCTCCCAGGTTGTGGATCGTGGGGTTGCCCTGGTAGATGGCGACGGCGTTGCGGCCGTGGGTCTGCTGAACCGCCCTCAGACCCTCTGCTGCGAAGTCGAGGGCGGCCGGCCAGGACAGGGGCTCCCAGCCGTTCTCGGTACGGCGCATCGGCTGTCGAAGCCAGTCGGGATCGGTGTGCAGGTCTGCGAGTGCGGCGCCCTTGGGGCACATGTAGCCGTGGCTGAGGGGATCAGCAGGATCGCCTCGGATCCCGAGGATCTCGTCGCCATCGACCTCGACGAGGAGCCCGCAGGTGGCCTCGCAGAGGTGGCAGACCCGGTGACGGACGGTGGACATGACGACTCCCGGCGGATGATCGCACCTGGGCGCACTCGGGCTGGCAAGACCCAGGAGATCGTACTCGGCTGCTCCCCCTCTGCCGCGCCGCGTCGCGGATCGAGGCAAGACAGGTCACCGAAATCGCTTGACATTTTCCTGACATTTGACGGTGCCTCGCGTAGACTCGACCTGGGTCAGGAGGGATTCATGGCGTCTCGCACGTTGTGTCGGGCAGCAGCTGTCGTGGTCGGGCTCACGGGATGTGGGACATCGGAGACCTTCCTGGAGTTCCAAGGAGAGGGCTGCGAGCGGCTGCAGTTCTTCGCAGATGCCGACGGCGACGGGTTCGGCGATCTCTCCCATGGCATCGAGGCTTGCGAAGCTCCTCCTGGGTATGTGGCGCCCCGGCCCGAGGGGAGTGACTGCGACGACCGTGCCCCTGGAGTCCACCCGCTGGCCGTCGAGATCTGTGGCGGCGCAGACGAGGACTGTGACGGGCTGGTCGACGACGCAGACCCAGACCTCTCGGTGGAGGGGGCGCTCACCGTCTACGCCGATCTCGACGGCGACGGCTTCGGCGATCCGGAGGCTCAGGGCCACGCCTGTGTCCTGCCCCTCGACTCCTCCCTGAGCGGAGCCGACTGCGATGACGCCGACGACGGCGTACACCCCGACGCGACAGAGATCTGCGACGACCAGGAGCGGGACGAAGACTGTGACGGTCTGGTCGACGACGCGGATCCGGATCAGGATCCCGAGACCCTGCTGGACTGGGCGCCGGACTCGGATGGGGACGGCTATGGCGACGCGACCGGCGTCGTGGTCTCGGCTTGTGCGGCCCCCGGCTCGGACTGGTCCACCCGGCTGGGCGACTGCGACGACACCGACGACACGGCCTGGCCCGGTGCCACCGAGCGCTGCGACGGCCGTGACACCGACTGCGACGGAGACGCCAGCGACGCCGGCATGGCCACCTTCCTCGGCGCCAGCGGTGGCCACCAGGACCTGAGCGCGGCGCTGTCGGCCGGTGGTCCGGGCGATCCGGTCCACTACGAGCTGGGACAGGACGGTGTCCTGCAGATCTGCACCGCCACCTGGGACCTCCTGCTGGCCATCGACGGTGTCGATGTCGAGCTGCGCGGCCATGGTGAGGTGGTGCTCGACGCGGGTGGTGCTGGGGCCGTGGTCTCGGCCACCAACAGCACACTCAGCCTGTCCGGCCTCACGCTGACCGGTGGCTCGGCCACCGAGGGCGCGGGCCTCTACCTGGAAGACACCGACTTCGACCTCCAGGGTGTCGGCATCGACGGTGGCTCGGCGACCCGGGGTGGCGGCGTCGCGGTCGTGGGCGCGAGTGAGGGGTCGCTGGTCGATCTTCGGATCACCGGCGCCGAGGCGTCGGGAGATGGTGGGGGACTGTGGCTCGACACCGGTGTCGTGGTGGACGCGGCTGGTCTGGACGTGCGTCTGTCGCGGGCGGAGAACGGCGGGGGCATCGCCCTGGCGCCAGGTGCGGCCCTCGGTCTGGGCGACGTCCACCTCGAGGGCAACGGGGCCACCGCCTGGGGCGGCGGCCTGTATGTCGAGGGTGCGCAGCTCCAGGGTGTCGACCTCGTGTTCCTGGACAACACCGCGGCCACGGGTGGGGGGGCGGTCATTGTCGACGGTGTCGTGCGCATCGAGAGGGGCATGTGGTCCCAGAACGCCGCCCAGGCGGGCGGAGGCGTGGCCCTGAGCTTGTCCGGCCCGGGTGATGAGGTCGAGCTCGTCGAGGTGGACTTCACGGGCAATGAGCCCGACGACCTCGTCGATCTCGTCAACGACACCTCGCATGAGCT
>JAERSX010000390.1 GCA_016845285.1 Deltaproteobacteria bacterium
GCCATCTGGTGAGCGGTCACGTGGACGGGCTGGGCCACCTCGAGGAGATCCGCCAGGAGCAGGAGAGCTGGGTGCTCTGGGTGCGGTGTCCGTCGGAGCTCGCCCGCTACGTCGCGGTGAAGGGGTCCATCGCCGTGGATGGCGTCAGCCTCACGGTCAATGAACTCCGTCCGTCCGGTAGTGGTGGTTCCACCGGCGCAGTTTCGTTCCGCATCAACATCATCCCGTTCACGGTGCAGCACACGGCCCTGGGGCGTCTGCGTGTCGGTCAGGCCGTGAACCTCGAAGTCGACCAGGTGGCCCGTTACCTGGAGCGCCTGGTGGGCGGCGGTGGGCCGGCCCCGGGCGGCCTCAGCATCGAGCGTCTTGCTGAGCTGGGCTATGGCCCCACGGGCCGACACGGAGGTAGCTGATGTCGTTCGTCGTGATGGATCCCGACCCCTTGAAGCGGGTCGAGTTGGCCATCGAGGACATTCGCGCCGGCCGAATGGTCATCCTGGTCGATGACGAGGATCGCGAGAACGAAGGTGATCTGACGCTGGCGGCCGATGCCGTCACCCCGGAGGCCATCAATTTCATGGCCACCCACGGGCGCGGCCTCATCTGCCTGACCCTGAGCGAGGAGCGGGTGGCCCAGCTGGAGCTGCCCATGATGGCGGCAAACAACCAGAGCCCGTACCACACGGCCTTCACCGTCTCCATCGAGGCTCGTGAAGGGGTCTCCACCGGCATCAGCGCTGCTGACCGCGCGCACACGGTGCGGGTCGCCATCGATCCCACCAAGAGCCACGGCGACATCGTCACTCCCGGCCACATCTTCCCGCTCAAGGCCCGAGACGGTGGCGTGCTCGTTCGCACCGGCCAGACCGAGGGCTCGGTCGACATCGCTCGTCTCGCCGGGCTCAAGCCGGCCGGTGTCATCTGCGAGATCATGAACGAAGACGGCACCATGTCCCGTCTTCCTGACCTTCGGGTCTTCGGTGAGAAGCACCGCATCCGCATCGTCGCCATCGCCGACATCATCCAGTGGCGCATCCGCACCGAGACCCTGGTCGAGCCGGTCATCGACATGCCGCTGCAGATCGACGGCATCGGGACCTTCCGGGCCCGTGTCTTCCGCTCGCTCACCGAGGGCAGCGTGCACCTGGCCCTGTCCATGGGCGAGCTCGAGGGTGACGAGCCGGTCCTGACTCGGATGCAGGCCAGCGCCCCTGTGAGCGACGTCTTCGGCGGCGACGGCTCGGGAAGTGGCGCTCGCCTCGACGCTTCGCTGCGCGCCATTGCCGACGAGGGACGCGGTCTGCTCCTGTACCTCTACCTGGGGGGCAGTACCTCTGCCGACGCGCTGCTGAGCCGACTCCAGAGCCAGCTCCAGCCCAGCAAGGGCACGGCCGCTGCCGCGCCAGCCGCAGAGCTCCGAGAGATGGGCATCGGCGCTCAGGTCCTCGTCTGCCTGGGAGTACGCGAGCTTCGTCTCATGACCAACAACCCACGCAAGATCGTGGGCCTCGAAGGTTATGGCCTGCGCATCGCGGAGCGGGTGCCGTTGAACGTGCCCTCAGCGAGTGCCGGCGACGCGGCCCTGCGCCGGCGGCTTCAGCTGGACGCCCTCGGCGCCGGCCTCCCCACCGCCTGACTGGATCGGTACCTCATGCCTCGCATCATCGAAGGTCACCTGGCCCACGGCTCCGGGCGCTACGCGCTCCTCGTGGCTCGCTTCAACACGCTCATCACCGAGAAGCTCCTCGATGGAGCACTCGACACGCTGCGTCGCCACGGTGTGGACGTCGAGAGCCAGGCCACTGTGGTCTGGGTACCCGGTGGCGTGGAGATGCCGCTGGTGGCCAACAGGCTCTGCGCGTCGGGCGACTACGACGCGGTCATCGCGCTGGGCTGTGTCATCCGTGGTGGTACTCCCCACTTCGACTACGTGGCCGGGGAGCTCAGCAAGGGGCTCGCCAACGCATCGGTCGCATCCGGCGTGCCTGTGGCCTTCGGAGTGCTCACGACGGACAGCATCGAGCAGGCCATCGAACGGGCTGGCACCAAGATGGGCAACAAGGGGGCCGAGGCCACCCTGGCTGCCCTCGAGATGGTCGATCTCCTCGCCAAGCTCGGAGACTGAGCCATGGCCAGCCGTCGCAGGGCGCGTCAGTTCGCGCTCCAGGCGCTCTATGCCTGGGACCAGTCCGATCTCGGCGTCGAGGCGGTCCTGCAGCGCCTGTGGTACGGCCTGGGCGGAACAGGGGAAGATGCCGAGAAGCCTGCGGCGAGCTCGGAGATCGAGTTCGCGACTCGGCTGGCCCAGGGTGTCGAGCGGCGCCTGGAAGAGGTCGATACGCTCATCGAGGCGGCGAGCGTGAACTGGCGGCTGGTGCGCATGCCGGTCGTGGACCGCAACATCCTGCGTCTCGCGAGCTATGAGCTCCTTGCCTGCCACGACATCCCGCCCAGTGTGAGCATCAACGAGGCGGTCGAGCTGGCCAAGCGCTACGGTGACAAGGACAGCCGGGCTTTCGTCAACGGCATCCTCGATCGGATCGCCTCTGACACTGGGCGTGGCGGACGGCGCCATCGGCGCGGCAAGTCCAAGACCAGGAACAACCGCAAGGGCTGAATCTCCTCGTGCGACGTGACCTCCTGCACCCAGCCCTACACCTGGCCATCCTGGGGGTGTGCTCGGTGGTGGTGGGTCTGAGCATGGTGCTGACGCCTTCATCAGAGGCGCTCACGCTCATGGGCGT
>JAERSX010000391.1 GCA_016845285.1 Deltaproteobacteria bacterium
GGGCCGGCGTGTGCGACCTGTCCGGTCAGCGCAAGGTGGGGGGCCGGGCACGCGTCGGGGCATTCCAGACCGTGTCGAGATCCCAGCCGGCACGCTCATAGGTGTCCGGGTCCAGGTACAGGTCCCGCTCGACCCTGATCAGGGTACCCGAGTACGCGCCCCGGGCGACCTTGGGCAGGCCATGGGCTGAGAGGCCCACGAGGGCGTCCAGCTCGTCGCCGCCATTGCTACCCAACTGCACCTGGTCTGAATCTCCCCAGGTCAGTCCCACAAGGAGACCGACCCTGTATTGATCGACCAGTGTGTCCTCAGACCAGGTGAAGGCTGCGTGGCTGCGCGCGACCACCACCGGGCGGGCGAGGCCGTTTGCCACGCCGATGAGGCCTCCGACATTCCAGCTCCCGTCCATGCTCCCGATGGCGTAGCTGTCCTCGAGGGTTCCCCCATGGACGTGCCCTGCGATCCCACCGATCATGGAGCCTCCGGTGAGGCTTCCGTGGAAGGAGACCCGGGCGAGGTCTGAGTGGCGCGCCCAACCCACGATCCCGCCGACGTAGCCGTAGCCACCCAGGTCACTGTCGGTGACCTGCACGTCCGAGATGTCGGCCATGTAGGCCTGGTCCGCGACGGTGCCGTGAAAGAAGTAGGTGCCGCTGGTGCGGAAGCCGTCGATGTGGAGGTCGTAGACCTCGCCGCCGTTGATGCACTCGAAGAGGCCAGGACCGCTCAGGCCCTCGAGGGTGTGCCCGCCACCGTCGAAGGTCCCGGAGAAGCCGCCGACGGTCACGCTCCAGCCCAGGCCGCAGTCGCCGATGCCCTGGGTCCACTCGATGCCGCTGAGATCGAGGTCATCCACCAACAGGTAGCTGTCTTCGTGCTCCTCGTCGGAGAGTCCGGGCATGGCCTCGAGCTGCTCTGCCGTGCAGATCTGCCACGGGTCCCTCAGGGTGCCGGAGCCGACGGCCAGGGGATCGGTCTCGCCGGCGGTGCACCGTTCGGAGGTTCGGGTGTCGTCGAGGTTCGCGTGAGCCGTGCCGAGGCCGACGAGGATGAGGAGCGTGGTCATTTGATTCTCCGAGGTCTGGCGTCCGTGTCCCCCACAGATCTACGCCATGGCCTGGCTGGAGAATGTGTCGGCCTGTGTCAGCCCATGTCCCGGGCCATCGCTCGGGCGAGAGCCGGCCCTACTCGACGAGCAGAGACTCCAGCGGCCCCTCCTCGAGGCAGAGGAGGTCGGCGGTGTGGGTCCAGGCACTGCTCTGGCTGCCATCGACGGTCACCGAGGAGGGGTTGCCGTCGGGCCAGGCCACGCAGAGTCCGCACTGCTCGGGGTTGTCGAGGTCGACCCACAGGGTGCCGCCCGCCACGCTGAGGCCGGCCGACAGGCTGCAGTCGGCATCGAGCTCCAGGTCGCTGGCCACGGTGATGACGGTGCCGTCGGAGAGCAGGCCCCACGTGCTGCCGTCGCTCGCGGAGAGCGTGGCGTCGGAGCTGTGGGTGGCGAAGGAGCTCAAGGCGCCATCGAGGGCGGCACCGGCACCGAGGCTGTGACCGTCGTGGTCGATGCTCAGCTCGCGGGTGGTGTCGTCGTCTTGCACGACGGTCAGCGTGGGGTCGTCTTGGGCCGGACCCACGGGCACCAGCGCGGTGAGCCAGGAGGCGGAGGCGCTGGTCTGCACGGCGTGGGCGTAGGTGTGCTGCCAGGTGCTGCCGCTGGTCCAATTGGTGGAGCCGTCGGTCCAGGAGCGCCAGGAGATGGCGGTGTCGGGCGCGGCCTGGAGCAGCCAGAGGTCTACGTCGTCGCCGGCAGAATTGGACGTGGCCCAGATCAACGGGTCTGCGGCGGTGGCCGGGAGGCTCAGAGAGCCGGACGCGCTGTCGAGGGGGCCTCCGAAGTGCCACTGCTGGGCCAGCTCGGCAGAGGCTGCCGCGTCGACCTCATCGAGGATCACGACCACGCCGGGATCGACGAAGAGCACGTGCCGCACGTGGTCGGCGCCACCCTCGCTGGCGGCGCCGCCGATGGTGCCGACCATGCGCGCCAGACCCAGCTCGTCGTGGATGACGGAGGCCTCGATCTCGGCGGGGTCGGCCACCTCGACGAGGTCCCAGACGATCTGAGGCCCAGCCCCGTCGACCAGGACGCTGTTGTGACCGGTGGCTGCCTGGAGCCATGCCTCGGCCACCGCCCCGGTGTTGGGGTCGGAGCGGTAGTCCCGGCCGTCGCCGGGATCGATGAGCAGGGTGGCGCCGTGGGAGACGAGGCTGAGGCTGAGCTGATCGGCCTGACAGTGGGTGCTCGGGCGGGCACTGGTCTTGCCGAGCAGCAGCGCGAAGGTGTCGTCGGGACCCCAGCCCGTGCGGAAGGCGGCGAGCTCGGGGCCGGCGATGAAGTGGGTGAAGTCAGGGGTCAGCGATGTGTCGTCAGGGTCCCACTGGCGTGACTCGAACCAGGTGTACAGGTCTCGCCGCTCGGGCACGAAGGCACCCACCAGCTCGGCGGCAGGCAGGCGCTGCAGCCAGCCGGTGCCGTAGGTGGGGGCGTGTCCCGAGGGCATCATGGCGGCCACATCGGCATCGAACATGGGCACGATGCGCTCGACGATCACGTCGTCGCCACCGGTGTGGGCGAGGTCGATGAGGTAGTAGCTGAGGTGGCCGAAGACGTCGGACTGGTAGGCGGGCCCCTCGATGTAGATCCCCGACTCGGTGACGTAGCGCTCGAGCATCTGGCCCATGGCGATGCCGGTGGCGGCGCGGGGATGGAAGAGGTCGTCGCCGACGAGCCCCCCCCACTCCGGCGCGCCTCCGAAGTGGGCGGAGCCGCCCTCGGACAGCGCCAGGGCCACGGTCCCGATGCCGGCCTGCATGCGCATACGCTCGTTGGCGGTCAGCAGGCTCGGGCGCGGGTGGAGGAAGCCAAGGTTGTCGTAGCCGTCCTCCTGAAGGCCTCCCTGCAGCAGGGCCTGGTGCACGATGGCACCGAGGTTTCGGCGGATGGCTCGGTGCCGGGGCACCCAGGCCTCGGGGTCGTCGTCCTCTTGCTCCTCGAGCCAGGGCTCGACCAGATCGTAGGCTGTGGCGTAGTGCTCGAGGGTCACGCCCATGTAGCCGGCCCACTGCCACTTCCCGGTGTCGAGGTGCTCCAGGAGGCGCACGACGCCGGCGTTGTAGGCCTCGGGATCGTCGCTGTGCCGGGCAGCCTCCGAGAGCAGGCGGGCGACCCCCGCGCGGTCGTAGTGGGCGGTGGACTCGGAGCTGGGGTCGCCGGACGGCGTGTCGAGGGCGGCAAGGGCATCGTCGGCGCCGTCGATCCAGTCGGCGAGCTCGCCCTTGGCGTCGAGCTGGTCGGCTCGGGTGGTGGCGGCGATGAGGACGGGGTGGTCTTCGAGGCGCCAGGGGGCGTGGCGACGGAGGACCTGCTCCTCGGTCCACGCGGAGCCGATCACCTCGGCGCTCTCGATGCGCAGGGTGTCGTCGGTGGCCAGGAAGGGCGCCCCTCCCACCTCGAACCGCGTCTGGCCCTCGGCCGGCTCGGTGAGGGCGGCTTCGTCGACGAGGGTGCCGTCCACCCACAGGGCCATGCCGTCGGCGGAGACCACCCCGGTCAGGCGCTGCCAGACACCCGACTGACGGGAACCTCCACTCAGCGTGAGCTCGCCCCAGCGGAGCGACCAGGCGTCGGCCCCAGCGCTGAGCTGGGGTCCCTCGCTCAGGCCGAAGAACACGAGGTCCTCGCTGACGTCCTGACCGGGCTGCACCCAGACATCGAGGGTGAGCGGGCCCCAAGAAGGTGTGTCGTCGGGACCACTGAGGTCGGTGGGCACGGCGTGGGCGCAGGCGTCGCGGTCCTCGGCCTGGAGGTAGAGGCAGCTCACCAGCGCGTCGTCGACGGTGTCGGCGGAGAGGGTTCCGCTCAGGTGGTGGGCGAAGGGACCAGCGTCGACCAGGGTGGTCTGGCTGGCCGTCCAGTCGGAGCTCTGCCAGGCGCCATGGCGAAGGTGACGGTCCCGCAGC
>JAERSX010000392.1 GCA_016845285.1 Deltaproteobacteria bacterium
TGGGCGACATGCCCGACGGTTCGCTCTGGGTGCTCAAGCGCTCGCGCAAGACCGGGACCTACACCCTGACCCACTGGTCGGATGTGAAGCGCAGCAAGCGTCTGTCCAGCGAGCAGATCGACGACCGCCTGCTCGCGGTGAACACCATGGCAGCGGCCATCGGCATGCCCGAGCGACTGCGCGGCTGAGGCCAGACATCACTGGAACCTCTGGGGCCAGCCCTGGGTCAGGAGGCATCATGGTGTGGACCGAGCGGACCGGAGGCCTCCTGAAGCGCGCGCATTCGATGGTGGTCGGCCTCGGCGTGTTGCTCGGTTGTTCGAGCGAGCCGCCACACTGGCAGACGCTGCCCGTGCAGCTGGTCGAGGCCGAGCACGCCTATGGGCTGCCTGCCAACTCCATCGGGCTGGCTCTGAACAGCCAGCAGTCCAAGTGGACCCGTTGGGTCGAGAAGAACTGTCAGGACCGCGACGGCGATGAGGCCATCGCGCCGCCGGAACGCCTGACGGAGCCACTGACGGTCACGGTTCGCCCAGACAGCATCCAGTGGATGAACACGCCCGCCTTCGCGGTGCCCGAAGAGTCCACGACTTCACCTCTCATGATTCGGCCACTCTTCGACCTTGCGACAGAGGCGGTGGAAGGGAGGCAGTGGTTGCGCGAAGCCTGTGGAGGCAGCGTCAGGGGGCTCGAGAGCTGGCTGGTGTTGGTGGTGGCGGATCGCACGACGCCGCAGCGGACCATCCGACGTGTGCTGTATTCCTTGGGTCAGGCGAGGTTCTCCACCTTCGCCATGCTGGTCGACGACCCCGCACCCGAAGGCAGCCGCGAAGACGCACCGCTCGGAGGCTTTGTGGAGGACGGCCGCGACCCCTACTACGAGCAGGTGGAGTTGTATTCGGGGATGGTGTCGCTCAACGATCAGTCCACGCTCTGGCAGCCAGACGACGGCGAGGCCGTGACGCTGCCAGAGGCCGAGCCGTGGCCTCGGAGTCTGGGGCTCCCCGCACCACCGACGGTGGCGATCGTGGCTTCGCCTGCCGCTCCTGTCTCGGCATGGTTGGGCGCCCAAGACAGGCTCGCCGGCGCCCAGGTGTACTGCGCTCTGCCTGCTTCGGTGCCGGAGGGGTCGGGGGTATCGCGAGACCATGTGGCCGGGCCCCAGGCCTTGGCACCGCTCGTGCCTCCACGACAGCCTCTGCGCATTCGGACCCACACGACGTTGCCTGTACACCTCGTGCACCTACCCGGCATTGGGGCACGCGTGAGCGTCCGACTGGACGGCGCACGGTGCAGTCAGCTTCGTTCGGAGTGAGCGGGCGGGCCGGACACCGGCCCCAGCGGTGCTGTGCGGTAGTCGAACTGGAGATCTCTGCCGGTGTCGATGGACTTCAGGGCGGACGAGAGGCGCAGCTGAGGGCCCTTGAAGGGGGCGATGAGTCGGGCTCGGATGCGCTGGCGTCGGGTGGTGTCCCGTGAGACGGTGGAGTGTTCGTCCGACAGGGCAGACAGACGCACCACCTGGGCATCGAGCTTGTCGCGGAGGCGGGCGAGGAAGCGCTCGAAGGCGTCGTCGTCGAGCACCGAGCTGCAGAAGGAGTAGATGAAGTAGACGGCCTCGGGGCGGTGGCGAAAGGGCGTGGCCAGGAAGCGCTCCTGGAGCGCACGGGCGTGATCGGCCGTGTAGAGGGTGTTGGCCAAGGCATCCCAGTCGAGATCGAGGTGCTCCCCGGCCTCCGGGCCCTGCCACTGGCTCAGATCGGCCTCACAAAAGGAGAGGGGCCGCCACGGACCGAGCCTGCGCCGGCTCGCCCGCACCCGCAGGTCGCGCTCGTAGCGCACCGTGCCGTGGTCGTAGCGGCGCCCGCCGAAGGGGTCGTGGAACCACCGCAGGCCGTCGACAATGCCGTCCATGACGGCGTGAGCGAGGAAGTTTCCCTGGTCGATATGGTGGCGCTCCGCCTCGTCGAAGAAGGTGGCCTGTTGGGCATCGCGATCGATGAGCAGGCCACGCATGTCGCAGTGGAAGTCCACATGGCACAGCCGAAGCCCCCGAGCCCCCGTCTCTCTCCAGTGCCGGTACAGGCGATGGTGCTCATCGGCCACGAAGATGGTGGTCACCGGTCGTCTCCTCCCCTCTGCGGCACGGCAACGTGTCGTGCTCCCCGACTCCAGGTCAGCCCTCCAGCTGTGGACTGTCGGCGGCGTCGACCTCCTGGGCCTTCTTATCGGCTTGCCACGCTGGTGGAGCGGCTTTGTGAGCAGCTTCCAACCGTTCTGAGAGTGGAACCTCTGCCAGTCCGCATGGATGGCACACAATGGCAGCGATCCGCCAGATCCGAGCCGGTACAGCCACCGAACACCACCCAGACCATCGTGCCTCTCGCCATCGAAGCGGGAGGGCAGGCGCAGGATCCTCTCCGGTGTCCCGGAACCACTGGGCGCCGCCCGTTGTCAGACGCCGGGCTCGGGTTCCCCGGTGGGACCGACTCAGGGTCGATGGTACCCTTGGCCTGGAGTGTCGCATCGTTCTGTGGTTTCCAGGCCTTCTGACCCTCTCTGGCGCTTCGGCGGCCCCTGTCCATCTGGCCGTCTGCGACCGGAACACCGCGGTCTACCTCGGCCACATCTCAGACAGCGATGATTCCAGCCCACTCGAGCCCTTCTCCCCGGCCATACCGCCGCGATTCGACGCTCTCGAGACGGTGACCGGAGTCTCCTGGCAGCTGGTCCAGGTGGACCGAGGTGACGCGGGTCGGACTCTCTCCAGCCCGCGCTGGTCATGGGTCAACAGCTACCTCGCCGACCAGGAGCCCGAGCCCTGCACTTCCAACGAACTGTGCTTGGAGCTGCGGGTAGACCTTGGTGCGTGCGAAGACCCACACGGCACGCTGTACGCCAGCAGCCGGCTCCGCCGACATGACCAACCCATCCCCGAAGACTCTCCCGAACGAGGGTTTCTCGACAGGGAGGCCGAACGCAGTGGCATGGTCGTGGTGCACACCCAACAGCTCACCAGTGCCCGGGCGGCACTGACCGTCGCCACCGAGCCCAAAGCGGACGGCTCTCCCAGGGCCGCGCTGATCCTGCAGGGTGACTGGCAAGCGCAGATCCCAGTCAGTCACTGGATGGGTCCCGAGACCCACATGGCGCCCATGAACATCCGCAACCAGATGCTGCTGGTCGAGATCTTCGGCGGCGAGCGCAGTGGCTGGATGATCGTGACCCCCACCCCGACAGGCTTCACCCTCGCACCCATGTGGAGCCGCCTCTCCCACGAC